>JAFGQQ010000435.1 GCA_016935595.1 Bacteroidales bacterium | reverse complement strand
AATTTAAATCCCATTGAATATATTCTTTACCGTAGTCAATATTGGGATAACATTTCGAATAATCCAATCCAATATGACCATTTATCTGAAATTTAATTAATTGCGATATTACTTCTTTATAATATTCAACCAGTTTATTGGAAAATGTATTATTTTTTTGTTCTTCAATAACCAGTCTAAATAATGTTACATCACCCATATCTTGCTGTAAATAAATATTATTTTTTAAATCGGTGCTATATATCTCAGGAACTTGAAACTTTTTAGAATGAAAATGATTAGTTAAATACATAAATGCTTCATTTTCATCCTTAATTGGATTATGTACACCTATTGCTTTCTTTGTTATTCCCTGAATTCTAAAATATTGCCTGTTTGAACCGGAATGAGGAAATGATTTAACTGTAATGGCTGTTTCTTCCGCCCATTTTTCAAATAATTGTATCATTAAATTTATTTTATCCATAATTAATTTACAAAATATAATTATTTATTAAAGTAAGGTAAATCTTAATCCATAATAACCTGTTTTTATTAATTATTAATAATAATTATTGTAAAATATTTAACAATTATAATAAAATCAATAAATTGCAAAAAAAATAATAAATTCTGAATTCATTTTATAAAGTTGGGAAATTTTACCCAAATTAATTATTTTAGTCGAATATTATAATATCCCCGGCATATGAGAATAGAGCTTTTAACAAAAGATAAATGTTTAAACTTTGTAGAGTTTAATATTACAGGGGATAATGAAAATTATAATAAATGCGATGAAGAATCGCTTTACCTGAATAGTGATATATTTAATTTATTTACCCATTGTTTCGAAGAAAGTCACCAGCTTTACGAGTATTTTGGCGAAACCAGGTACAATCCCAAAAATATTATTCGTTTACAAAATGAATTGGTAAAAAACCTGAATATCCTTCAACGTATTACAACAATTGAAAAATTTGATAATTACATAAAAAATATATTTTTAGGCGAAAATGTAATTGAAAAAATTGGAAATAAAGATAAAGAATGGCGAAATCATTGGGAAGATTACTTTAATCAAATAGTAAAAGTAAACGAAGATCTTATAAAACTGGTCGATCGTTGTGTTATTGAAGACCGGGTACTATGGGTTGTCGGGTTTTAATAGCATTGTATTATTAAAAAAGTATTGAAATAATGGAAGACTGGATTTAATTAATTAAAAACTATTGCCCAATATTCCATTATTCCAATATTCCATTAATCCAGCTTAATTAATAATTAAAAAACATTTTACAATTTAATTTTCCTATAATAATATATAAAGACAGCCACTAAAATTAAGTTTTACCGATAAAATATTATTTTTTACCGATTTTGCATTTTTTATCTTTACTTTACTGTTTAATTTTGAACCATATATAAATTTAAAAATTAAATAACATGGAACGGATTGATAAAGAGCAACGGTTTCCATCAAATGGAAAAAGATTGATTGTAGGTATATTATTTCTGTTATTTGGATTTATGGTATTATCTAAATATTTTGGCTGGTTAACTCCAGGAGTTTATCATTTACTATTTTCGTGGGAGATAATACTTATAGCAATTGGAGTTCTTGGATTATTATTTGGACGACATACTTCGCTTAATTTAATTCTTATCATTATTGGCACCTTCTTTTTACTGGCTCATAGGTTTGATTTTCCTTTCGAGTTTAAAAGATTAATTATCCCTTTTATTTTAATTTTTATAGGTTTAATGATACTTTTTCAGAGACGCAGACCTCATTATCGTAATGGCTGGCCGCATCACAGGCATTGGAACTGGCGGGAAAAAACTTCCGATTCATCTGATTTTATAGATGATACATCAATATTTGGCGGTGGTAAAATAAATTTCCTTTCTGAAAACTTTAAAGGGGGTAGACTTACATCTATTTTTGGCGGATCGGAAATTAATTTATCTAAATGTAAACTAGCTGAAGGTAAAAATATTATTGATGTTTTTATGATATTTGGTGGAAGCAATTTAATAGTTCCGTCGGACTGGTATATTAAAATAGACGTAGTATCAATATTTGGAGGATTTTCAGATAAACGTCATGATTTTACAGATGAATCGAAAAAAGAAAATAAGGAATTACATATAAAAGGATTGCTCATGTTTGGCGGGGGTGAAATTAAAAACTTCTAAATAATTAAGCCCCTATGTTTAATCCTGTTTTCAAAAAAATAAAATACTTTCTTTACTATATTTCACTTTGGATCATTATATCAATGATCCATTTTAGTATTTTAAAGTTTTTTGGGAAATATTCTACCATAACCTCCCTGATTGATTCTATTGTTTACAACATTATTTTTGCCATCATTAGCATAGGTTTATGGTATGTTGTTTTTTATAATAGCATAGAAAAAAAATCATACTTTAACATCATTCTAACTCATTTTATTGCTGCTTTTATTACTATCTCTTTCTGGATAATTTCGGGAAATTTTATTACTTCCGAGATATTAAATTCATTTTCGTCTAACCATGATATTTCATTAAATAACACAATTTCATTAAGAATAATAAGTGGAATTATGTTTTACCTCGTAACAATTTTTGCTTATTACTTAAATATATATTATTCAAATTTCAAAGAAAAAATCATAAACGAAGCTAAATTAGAATCATTAATAAAAGAAGCAGAATTAAAAGCCATTAAATCACAAATAAATCCGCATTTTTTATTTAACAGCTTAAATTCTATAAGCCTGCAAACAATAAAAAACCCTTCTAAAGCCCAGGAAATGATTATTAATTTATCGGAATATTTAAGGTACTCGATATCCCAAAAAGATAAACAAACAAGCTGGCTAAAGGAAGAAATTGAAAATTGTAAAAAATACCTTGAAATTGAAAAATCACGCTTTGGTGATAAACTGGAAACAGAATTTATAATTGACGAAAAGTGTTATGATTTTTATGTTCCAACCATGATTTTACAGCCTTTATACGAAAATGCCATTAAGCATGGCGTTTATGAAAGTAGTGATATTGTAAAAATTAAAACAAAAATAAAACACTTCGATGCCTTTATTGAAATTGAAATTATAAATAATTTCGATCCTGAAGCTATTATAAAAAAAGGCGAAGGATTTGGTTTAAAAAGCGTTCGTGACAGGTTAATATTAATATATGAAAACGAGAACCTGTTCTCAATTAAAAAAAATAAAAATACATTTACTGTAAAATTGATAATTCCTAAAAAATAAATATATGAGATGTATAATTGTTGATGACGAGCAACCTGCAAGGGAATTAATAAAAAATTATCTTGAAGATTTTCCCGAAATAGAAATTATTAATGAGTGCACTGATGGTTTTTCCGCATTAAAGGAAATCAATCAATTGAAACCCGATTTGATTTTTCTCGATATTCAAATGCCAAAATTAACCGGAATTGAACTTCTAGAAGTGCTCGATCATAAATCCCTGGTAATTTTTACTACTGCATATGACGAATATGCCATAAAAGCATTCGAGATAAATGCAATAGACTATTTACTAAAACCTTTTTCGAAAACGAGGTTTGCCGAAGCAATAAATAAATTAAATGATAGGATGAAGAACCTGAAGCAGGAATCGAAAAAAATAAATGAATTCGTCGATCAAACAAAACAAAGCATTAAAGAATTAAACAGGGTAGTGGTAAAAACAGGTTCAAAAATAAAGGTTATTCCGGTTGAAACTATAAATTTTATTGAAGCTTATGATGATTATGTTAATATTTACACAAATGATGGAAAGTTTATAAAACAGGCCACTATGAAATACTTTGAAAGTCATTTGAATGAAGATAAATTTTCAAGAATACATCGTTCTTATATTGTTAATATTCAAAATATTATACAACTAGAGTTATATGAAAAGGATACATATTTGGTAGTTTTAAAAAGTGGTGAAAAGCTAAAAACAAGCCGCAGTGGATATAAAAATCTAAAGCAAAAGCTTAATTTTTAAAATTACTGCAAAAATTAAATATTTATTTTATGGAATAGTTTATTATGAAAAAAGTAGCAATAAGACGGGAAGTTCAATAATTAGTCAAATTGTTGCTAATCAATCAATTTTGTTAATAAATATTTAATTATTTACCAATCTAAAATCTTTATAAAGTCGTATTCTTCAGGATTTGGCAGATATTTTTTTGCAGACTGGTAATCATCAGGTGTAATATAATGTAAATTATTCCTGAAAATTAATTGTGCCTTTTCTGAATTAATATTCACCAATCGTGGTCTGATCTTCCCATCCGGACCTTCAACATCTTTTAAAAATAAGGGAGTAATATCACCTTTTGGATCGGATGTAACCATACAACCTGTTTGTCCAGCTTTAAATAATTTATAAACTCCAGTACCTAATAAAGTACAATAAATTAAATCGAAAGCAATTGGTCTAACACAGCGCAATTCATATCCCAGTTCAACCGGACGACTTTTTACATCAATCTTTAATTTTTTAAGCTCACGCTGAAGAAGAACGTTAAAAATATGCGATTTACTAACATTTCCCAATTCCGGATGACCATGATCGTCATAAGTGAAATCAATGCCGCTGCTTTCAATTTCTTCATCAGTCATAAAATGAAATACTCCCTCGCTAATTATAGCCACACCAAATCCAATTCCTAATATTTTCCTTTTTACAATAGAAGATATAATGAGCTTGATGATATTATTAAATGTTACTTCACTTTTATTAAACATCTCAGGAATAACAACCATTGGAAGATGACAAGAGGCGCCTATACCAAATGCCAAATGCCCTGCTTCTCTTCCCATAGCTGAAATTACAAACCAGTTGCCGCTTGTACGGGCATCTTCATATATAGTGGAAGTAATTTTCACTCCTTCTTCTTTAGCCGACTGGTAACCAAATGTAGGTGAACCTTCCTGCAAAGGCAGATCATTATCAATTGTCTT
>JAFGQQ010000057.1 GCA_016935595.1 Bacteroidales bacterium | reverse complement strand
TTTCCTGTGGGCTCATCTGCTAAAATTAATTGCGGATTTGCAACTACAGCCCTGGCAACGGCAACCCTCTGCTGCTGACCTCCTGAAAGCTGTTGTGGAAAATGTTTTCTACGGTGCGAAATTTGCATTCTTTCCAGCACATCATTTACTTTTTTCTTCCTTTCAGAAGCTTTCATACGCAAATAAAGCAAAGGCAATTCTACATTTTCGTAAACATTCAATTCATCAATTAAATTAAAGCTCTGGAAAACAAAACCTATTTTACCTTTGCGTAAATCGGTCCGTTGATGTTCTCTAAACTTTGAAACTTCAATCCCGTTAAAAAAGTATTTCCCATCCGTTGGATTATCAAGTAAACCAATTATGTTAAGCAAAGTTGATTTTCCGCATCCTGATGGACCCATAACTGCTAAAAATTCGCCTTTTGATACCTCAAAATTAACCTTGTTCAGGGCTGTTGTTTCAACTTCATCAGTCCTGAAGATTTTTAAAAGTTCTTGCGTTTTTATCATTTTAATAAATTTAAAGATTTATACAAAATTATCTTGAATTCTCTAACCCAAGTTGTGTGCCATAATAAATAAATATTTTAAAATCAATAACTTATAAAATTAGATTTTTATATATTATGAAATCTTGTTCAGATTTTGAACAATGGGTGTATGTTTTTTGAACGGTTTTTGTAAGTTTGTAGTAAATGTGTTTATTTATTTTATTCAAATCAATTGTTTTATTGTGTGAATGATATTATAACCAAGAGTTATGAAATAAATTATTATTCATAAAAAAATGTAAAGTAAAATAATTTTACCAACCCCAACCCTCCATAATCCCGATAGCTATCGGGAGGGAGGGAGAACCGCTTTGCATTATTACAGAAATAAGAAAAAGCGCCTGGGGTATAAAATTATAATTGTTAAATCTGCGAGACAAAAATGAAAAAAGGAAAAATATTAATAGTAGACGATAACAAGCAAATTCTTGATTCTTTAAACATTTTACTTAAACCTGAATTTGAACAAATTGAAGCTATTTCAAATCCTAATCTTATCCCAAATAAATTACAAACAAACGATTATGATATAATCCTTCTTGATATGAATTTTGCAAGCGGGCGTACAACCGGAAACGAAGGTATTTTTTGGTTACATGAAATATTAAAAACCGACCCTTTTGCTATTATCATTTTAATTACTGCCTATGGTGATATTGAACTTGCAGTTAAATCTATTAAAGAGGGCGCAACAGATTTTATCACAAAACCATGGGATGCGGAAAAATTAATTATAACCCTTAAAAATGCTTATCATCTCAGGCAATCAAAACTGGAAATAAACAAGTTAAAAGCCAAACAAAAGGATTTAACTTACGAAATTGACAAACATTATCAGATGTTTATCGGTCATTCGCCAGTATTCAGGGAAGTAATTTCAACATTGGAAAAAGTAGCTAAAACCGATGCAAATGTTTTAATTTTAGGTGAAAACGGAACAGGAAAGGAATTAATTGCACGCGAGATACATCGTCAATCGAAAAGATCGAAAGAAATCTTTATAAGCGTAGATATGGCATCGCTGAGTGAAAACCTTTTTGAAAGTGAAATGTTCGGCCATATAAAAGGTTCTTTTACCGATGCTAAAGATGACCGTGTTGGCCGGTTCGAAGCTGCATCGGGTGGTACACTTTTTTTAGATGAGATAGGGAATTTATCTATGCCACTTCAATCTAAACTTTTAACAGCAATACAAAACAGACAAATTAGCAAAATAGGATCGAACAAACATGTTAATATTGATATAAGGTTAATTTCAGCTACTAATAAACCATTAAATAAAATGGTAAAAGAAAATAGTTTCAGGGAAGATTTACTTTACCGGATTAATACTGTCCAAATTGATATCCCTGCTTTACGCAAACGCAAAGAAGATATTCATGATTTATCTAATCATTTTTTAAACCAATATGCCACTAAATACAATAAACCAGATTTAAAAATAAACGACCTTGCTTATAATAAATTATTAGACTACTCATGGCCAGGCAATATAAGAGAGTTGAAACACACTATTGAAAGAGCAGTTATTTTATGTGATTCGGATATTATTAAAGAGGATGATTTTTTATTTAAACATGCATTAATTGACGATAATTCACCATCCTCTCTTAAATTAGGCGATGTTGAAAAGTGGACAATAGAAACAGTAATTAAAAAATGCAGGGGTAATCTCTCAAAAACAGCAAAAATATTAGATGTATCGAGAACCACTTTATATTCAAAAATTGAAAAATACGATATTCATATTTAATTTTTAAATTCAATGCTTTATAATAATAAAACAATAACTCTTTAGATTTTCATGGGCATTAACAGGTTTTATATTATAATAATTATAAGAGTAATTTTAATTACATTAACCTGCCTTGCTTTTATTTATATTATTACTGAAACTATCCGCCCTGCAACCACTCTTTTTTTAGGTATATTAATTATTATCCAAACTGGAAATTTAATCTATTATGTTAACCGGACAAATCGTGAACTAGCAAAATTTCTTATTTATTTAAAAGAAAAAGATACTTCCTTAGCTTTTTCAACTAAAAACATTGAAAAAACATTTAAAGGATTAATTCAAAGTTTTGATAAAATAAACCGGGAAATACAAGATATTAGGATAGAAAAAGAACAAAAACATCAATATTTAAAAACAATTGTCGAACATGTTGGAACCGGCTTAATATCATTTATGGAATCAGGCAAGGTAGATATCATAAACAATGCGGCAAAAGAAATTCTTAATATTACCCATTTAACCGATATTAAACAATTGGATAGATTAAATCCAGGATTATCAAAATTTATTAAAAATCTAAATACAAATGAACAAAAACTCTTAAAATTAAATATCAATAATAATGTTGTTCCTATCGCATTTAAAGCAACAGTATTTAAATTTGGCGAAAAATATATAAAACTTATAGCCCTCCAGAATATAAAAAATGAATTGTCTGAAAAAGAACTGGAATCGTGGCAAAAATTAACCCGCATACTCAGGCATGAAATTATGAATTCCATAACACCAATAACTACTTTAACCACTGCTATTAAAAGAAGTTTTAAAAAAAATAATAAACCGAAACCATTTAATGAGATTACCAAAGAAAATATAAATGATACTATAAGGAGTGTTGAAGTTATTGAGGAAAGGAGCAAAGGCTTAACAAAATTTATTGATAATTATAAAACAATAACAAGTATCCCAAAAATAAATAAATCGAAAATCATTCTTAAGGATCTTTTTGAAAAAATTAAACTATTATTCATTGAACATTTGGAAAAAGTTAACATTAAACTGATAATTTCTATTGAACCTGATAATATAACAATAAATGCAGATGAGAAATTACTTGAGCAAGTATTAATTAATCTTATTAAGAATTCAGTTGAATCAATAGATAAAAAAGGAATAATTGAAATCTCGGCTAGAAAAGATTCAAATATTTCAGTAAAAATCATAGTTTCTGATAATGGAAAAGGTATTTCTGAAAGTGAGCTTGAAAATATTTTTATTCCGTTTTATTCTACAAAAGAAGGTGGCAGTGGCATTGGATTGAGTCTCTCACAACAAATTATTAAAATGCATGGAGGGGATATTTCTATCAGGTCAAAAGAAAATTCAGGTACAGAAATTACAATTCTATTCCCTTAAAACCTTTAAAATTAATAGCTTTTAAAATCCTGATAAATTTTATTAAAAAAATTTAAAAAATACTTTTATTTTCAAAATATTTTATATATTTGTATATAATATTTTCTTAATATATAAGTTTATATAATATATAATGACAAAAATACCAAAAGAATTACTAAAAGGCTCATTGAAATCAATTGTAATGAAATTACTTGATGAGAATGGCAAAATGTATGGTTATGAAATTACCCGGAAAGTTGAAGAACTTTCGCAGGGTAAAATAAAATTGACCTATGGAGCTTTATACCCAATCCTCCATAAACTTGAAGCCGATGGTGCAGTTACAACCGAAACCGAGAATGTAAATAACCGCACACGGGTGTATTACAAATTAACCGAAATTGGATTTTCTACTGCTAAAGAAAAGGTAAATGAATTAGAAGAATTTATTAATACAATAAAAATTTTACTTAATCCAAATCCAGCGCTGGAAGTATGTTTTTGTTAACAAAGGGGAATATCCGATTAATCACCGAGACTATCGATAAAGCCGAGATTACGTTTTCGCATTTGCGTGATGATTTAATTGACCATATGTGTTGCGAGATTGAAACGGAAATGCAACGTGGCTTAAATTTTCAAAAAGCATTTGCGAAAATAAAAAAACATGTCGGCATAAAAGACCTGCAAGAAGTGCAGGAAAAAACAATTTTATTAATCGATAAAAATTATTGTACCATGAAAAAAACAATGAAAATCTCGGGGATTATATCAATAGCATTGCTAATGTTTGGATCCCTTTTTAAAATTCAGCATTGGCCTGGAGCAGGTATAATGCTGACTTTAGGATTCTTTATCCTATGTATTTTATTTCTTCCTTCTGCTAATTATATGATGCACAGGGAGAATAGAGACAGAAGTTTAATACTTCTATTCATATCGGTTTTACTCGGAAGCTTAGGATTCTTCTCAGGAATTCTGTTTAAAATTCAACACTGGCCAGGCGCCGGTCTTTTATTGACTATTGGCATAGGCCTGCTATGTATACTATTTTTACCCCTATTACTACGTTATTTACTAAGAAAAGCAGAAACCGGGAGAGAAAAAGGAATATATATAATTGCTGTATTTTCGGGTATTATTTATTTATCCGGCCTGCTTTTTAAAATGATGCACTGGCCTTTTGCTGGTCTATTATTAGCAGTTGGTTCAATAGGGATAGTCTGCATGTTTATTCCGTTATATACATTTTATAAGTACAGGCAGTCAAAACGGGTTGAGGTAAGTTTTCTTTACATTATAGTTTCAATAACTTGGTTTATTCTATTCAGCATGTTAATATCTATGGGTGTTTCCAGAGATATTCTTGAAGAATTCGTAAATACAGAACAAAAAATACAATACACTAATTCGTATTTTCATGAAAAAAATGATCTGATTTACGCGAATTATGAAAAAACAGATATTGAACCTCAACTTGAAAAAGTAAAAACACTTTCCGATGACCTGGACAATTATATTAACAACTTAAAAATTGAAATAATTAAATACCCAGGAGAGGAAAATTTACAGGCCATTGATAAAAACAATAAAATAAATGTTGATAGAATTATAAATAAAGATAATTTTGATGCTTCAACTGCAATATTATTAAGTGAAAATAAACCCGGTAAAGCAATTGAATTAAAAGAAAAAATTGAATATACAAAAAACCAGTTTATTCAATTAATAAATGAAGATAGGGAGACAAGCCAATTAATAGAATATTGTTTGAATACAGCTTTACCAGAAAATGCTCCTGAATGGATTAATACATGGGAAGTTTACTATTTTGAACATAAATCAATAATAGCTTGCATGAATATTCTGAGCGGTTTGCAAAGAAATTTAGAACTGGCAGAAAATGAAGTAATCAATTATTTAATTAAACAAAACAATTATGAAAAATAAAATATATTATATCGGACTTATAGCTTGTGTTTCAATTATAACAGGCTGCATTTTCAAGATTATGCACTGGCCCGGGGCAGGAATAATATTGACTATTAGCATATTGTTATTAAGTTTAATATTCCTTCCAATTGCTTTTATCAGCAGCTATAAAAATTCAGGAAAAAAAAGAAAATGGCTGTTTATTGCTGCATTTCTTACATTATTTGTTGATTTTACCGGAGCTTTGTTTAAAATTATGCATTGGCCGGGTGCCGGAATATTTCTTACAGTTGGAATGTTACTTCCTGTAATTTTGTTTTTACCTGTTTACCTGTATCATCATTATCGGGAAAAAGAGGAATCATTAAAAAATTTTATGTACATCATATTTTTTCTGGTCTATTATTCTGTAATGTCAGCTTTACTAGCTCTAAACGTATCGAAGAGTGTTTTGGATAATGCTGTTGTTGTTGGGGAAATAATAGATATCTCAGATTATTATACATATAAAAATGAAATTGAGAAAAAAACAACAGAAAATAACCAGGCAATTGATATAATGAACCGAACAAACAAACTATTGGATATTATTGATGATATAAAAATTGAAATAATTTTAAATATTACCGAAAATAACAATATGGCAATTGACGAAAATAAAAAAATTATTCTCGGGAAAATTATAGGAAAGGATAATAAAGATGCTGTATTAAATATATTGTTAAGGGAAGGAAAAGCCTCGCTAATTAAAAAAGAGATTGAAAATTATAAAACTTATATTTTATCAATCATTGGTAACTCAAATGCAGAATTAGTATTGTTTTGTAATCAAGTACTTAATACTCAACCAAAAATTATTCAAGAAAAACAAATTCCCTGGGAAATATTCAATTTTGAAAATCTTCACCTAATCTTTGCAATTAATAAATTAACAGAAATTGAGAATAATATCAAACTTGCAGAATTAGA
>JAFGQQ010000434.1 GCA_016935595.1 Bacteroidales bacterium | reverse complement strand
GCTTGTTCAAATATGGATTGAATTATATTGCTAACTTGCTTTTTAGCAACGATATAGATAAATTTAACCAATGTTGTAAATTTTTGTTATGTACTTAGAGGAGAAATATATAAGATTTTTTGTTTCATTTTGTTTGATGCTTTGTAAACCAAAGAAATAGATATTGTCTGTTTAAAAAATTAAAGATTGTGCCATGTATTAAATTCCAGATAATCAAATTATAATCGGAACTTCTAATACTGGTGATTTGTACACTCATATTATTTTGTTTTACAGGGATTCTGAAAATTATAAAGAAATACTATCAGTAATTGAAAACCTTTTGATTATATTAGATTATCCTCTCTTGTCTTACGAGTATTTGTATTTTTGATTCCCATTTAGTGTTTATTTAATTGATTGAATTCGTCGCTAATATCTTTCAATGTATTTTTATTATTCCATTTCATTATTGTTGATTGCGCCGCATATACCGTACAATTGTCTGGCACATCATAAAGAACCGTTGCATTAGCGCCAATTGAAGAGTTATTGCCAATGGTAATGTTTCCAATTATTACTGCCCCAGTATAAATAATAACATTATCAAGAATAGTTGGAAAACCCTTATAATACCCGATGGAAACCTGATGTCCAATCCAGCAGTTCTTACCTATTGATTTAGCACTTATACTGGTACCTATACCATGACTAATAAACAAACCCTCTCCAATATTTTTTGTAATAATTCGGAGAGATGACAATTCATGGCACAAAAGGTTAAGAAAATGTGCAGTAAATCCTATCCTATTATAGAATAAATTTCTGAACTCCTTAAAGTATCCGAGAAGATAAATGAATCCGTTAGGTTGATTGTATTTTAAATTCATGATTTGTAGCCACCTGCGTGTATCAGCCTGGATGATCTTTTTATTCCTGTGAGAATAAAATAGTAACAAATGTGGAAAACACCGTAAGTAGTTAAGAGCCATAATTATTGTGATGCCAAACTTATGCATTATTAACATCTTAATAATTTTGTGATCATAAATCTGCAAATAGGTTTATCGAAATGCCAGGCTTATTACAAGTTTTTTTACATTAATAAGTTTATCACTTATATTCTTATCATCTATACAAAACATAAGCTTCAGTGAGAATTCCGGAATTTTTTGACAACAATTGATTGAACTTCAAGTATACTTATACACTATTAAAAGGGTATTTCTTGTTAACATAGATCATAGTAATCCAAAGAATTAGAATGGAAACTGAGAAACCAACCACATAAGGGATATAACTTTTCCATATTAAAAAACAGATTAGAAATAAAATAATATTTATAATTAAGCCTGATATCAATGTCTGCAAATGAGTAAGGCCTCCCTGAATGGCCCTTTGATAAATGTGGTTTTTATGAGCTCTGGTTAGTTTTTCTTTAGCTTCTATTCGAAAAATCAGAGTAACCGTAGCATCAAACCAGAAAAGAGCTGTAATTAGTATCCAAAAAGATAGATGTAATGTTCCATTATTATGGAAATTAATGCCTAAAATAACAAGAATAAAACCTAAGGTAGTGCTGCCAACATCACCCATAAATATTTTTGCTTTTGGCCAGTTCCAATAAAGAAAACCGCAAATAATGAAAAACAGATAAAGCAAGATACTTGATCTTGTTAAAGCGTAAAGGGACAATAATACAGAAATCGCTTCCATTGATGCGTACCCGTCGCTTCCATCCATGAAATTGAATAGATTTATATGCCATACTATACCAAAAAGACTAATAATCGTCCAAATTAAAAGCAGGTCTCTTCCAATGAGGCTTTTAAGGCCGCCTAGAAAAAAAAGTGCTATGCCGGCAGAGATAATCTGAACCAGAAGTTTAGTATAAGTACCAATACCCCTTAAGTCATCAATCAAGCCAATGACAGAAAGTAATAATCCTGGTAGTAAAGCAAAAAAAAGTAGTTCTTCTATGCGTTTTGTTAAAAAAAGAAAAACCAATAAGGAATAAAATATTATAACGATGCTTATTCCACCTCCGCGCGGAGTAGGTATTTGATGAGAACTTCTTTCATTTGGTAAATCGAGAATTGATCTATTTAAAGCCCATTTCCTATAAATAAATGTTATAAAGAATGAAACAAAGAGGCAAATAAATCCAAGAAAAATTGAAAAATAATTGGACATTCAGCTATTTTTATTATATAGTTTCTTCAAATTAAGAACCTCTTATCATTTCATAAATACCCTCCTTTACACTAAACCTGCGGCAAATTACATCTATGGGAAGATTAGATTTGATTTGCAATGAACCAAAGAGCTTGTCATATTCTGAAGGAATTAGAAATTTCAACAATTTTAACAAAAAAACCGGAGAATTAACTAAAATAGCATTTTTGTTTAAAGCCTCTGCTATTGTTTTAATAAGGTATGCTGTAGATACAGGTTCTTGATCTGATAAAAGATAAATACCATGAAGCTGATTAGTTATAATATATGATAAATATTGGATGAAATTCCTTACATGAATAAAATCTCGGAAATTTGAAATATTTTTAAAAGGGAGTGGGATAGTTAATTTAGAAAGCCGGATCAATCTCGCCATGTTCCCTGGTGTATTAGTCCCCCCATATACCATTGGGAGTCTTATTATTGACACCTTAAATTTCCAATCCTGTAAAGCAACCAAATTCTCATCTGCCTTAAGTTTAGCGTATCCATAGGGAGTCTTTGGATCAGGCTTTGAACACACATTTATTTTTGATTGATTACCGTATACCGCAATAGAACTTATTTGGATGAATAGAGAAGCTCCAGCCTTCTTTGCTTTCTCGGCATTTATAACAGCAAGTTTGTTATTAATTAGATCGTATGCATTTTCACTCTTAATTTTGATATTATGAACAATAGCAGCAAAATTTATGACCACATTTATGTCTTGAAACCATGAATCTGGTATATTAAAAAAATTTGATACTACAGTTTCACCTTCGATATTTGTTGATACTCTTGATACTGAACGGATCTGATAATACTGGTAATATTCTTTAATAAAATGCCGTGCAATAAAACTGTCTGATCCGATTATTAAAAGTTTCATATCTGGGTTTTGTTGTTTTATATACAAAAAATAATGTAACCATTGGAAACTCAATTACTATGAGAAATAATCTCTTGGGAATTATTTTTTATGTCTTTAGAGAAATGGATGAACCTCTAATTTGTTCATACTTAAAATTAAAAATCGTATCATATTGGTGCATAATTATCTTTTTCGAATATTTTCTTATTAATACTTTTCTGGCAGTTCTCCCAATCATTTTGATTTCTTCAGGTTCCATTTGATAAATTCCTTTAATAGTGGTTACAATATCTCTGACCAACCCTGAATTAACAACCCATCCAATTTTTTCTTCAAGTACCATAGATCCGATTTCCGAATTTGCAGGTCCTATAAAGAGGATTGGTTTACCAGCCGCCATAATATTATATGTTTTACTTGGAACTCCGAGACCCCTCATCCCTGGTAATAAAGAAACCAATGCAATATCACATGCATTAAGGTAAATATTAGCCTCTCCCCTTAAAAAGGACCCTCCATAAACAATCCTGTTGTTCTTAATGGATTGATGCTCAATATAATCTTTTAGAACCCCTTCGCCAAAGAATACGAAATTAATGTTATATTTTACCAGTTGTTCAGATGCTTTAACTATATATTCTATACCCTGAGTACGGCCAATATTTCCTGCAAATTGAAAGATAAGCGAATTTCCTATTTTGAGGTTATTTAGAACATTTTTCACTCCTCTGTTTGAAGGATAGATTTTCTCAGAATCCCCCCAATTGGGTATTTGAATCAGTACTCCTCTAAAACCTATCAACTTTCTTTTAAAGATATCTTTCATATCTCTGCCAATAACAATAATTCTGTCAGATCGTTTATAGGCATTGTTATAACGATTCAATAGTAAATTAAATATCAAACCTTTAAAAACCAGTATTCCTGAACCAATCAAGTTCTCCGGGAAAACATCATGAACTAAAATTGTCAGGTTAAATCCTATTTTACTTTTAAGTTTTGAAATGCCTAATATTAAAAATGCCGGATTTGTAAGACAAATTACCTGATCGTCAGATTTTAATAGTCTTTTACCTGCATTCAGGAGATTATTGGTAGTTTTTAGAAACTTGAAGGTTCTTTGTAAAAGATTGTTTTTATTCAGATTAGCAGTCGGGATTCTAATAATTGAAACCCTGTTATGAATTTCTTTTGTTGATTCAATTTTCGCTGAGGGACATATTACTATAACCTCTGATTTCTGGGCTAAAAATTCAGCAATTTCAGTGATAAAGTATCCTGTAGATAATAGCTCCGGGTAATAGAACTCAGTAAATATTATAATCCTACCCATTAATAAGAAAAATGAATTAACCTGTTGAAATATATTAATACACTTTCAAGCATCTTAAGGATGTAAAAGATTTCCCAAAAGGATGGATCGGAATTTCGAGAGATTGTTCTGAAGTTTTTTGATTTCAACAGAGGTTAAACTTTTTACTAATTTTATATACTCAGTGTATTTCCCCAGGCATCTTTGTACTGTTCAACTATTTTTTCGAGAGTGTAATTATTTAGTACTCTATTTATTCCGTTTAAACCCATAATCTCTATTCTGGAAGTGTCTTCGATCACTCCACTTATAGCTTCTCGTAATTTCTGAACATTTTTTGGAGGCACACAAATGCCGCATGAATCAATGCTTTTAATATTTAGGATATCTGGAACTGCTCCAACATTTGTTGCAATTATTGCACAACCCATTGCCATTGCTTCAATAATTACATTTGGAAAGCCCTCTGTATGGCTTGGTAAAATAAGCACTGGGGAGTTTTTCATTTGTTCAAGAACATAACCTTTATCCATTGCACCAGTCATTTTAAGCCAAACGCCGTTATCCCGTTTACTGGCAAGCTTTATCAACTCTTTTTTATCAGCATACTCATATGGACCAATTAGTAAAAGTTCATTAATCATAGGGAGCTGGCAACAAGCTTCTACAAGCTCATAAACTCCTTTACTTTTCATTATATGACCAACATAAAGCAACCGATCTTTCTGCCGTCGGTTAGGATTTCTATTTATGCCTTTAGCATGTATTTCTTCAATTACTCCTATTGCATTTGGGATATTAAGCACATTTGTAATACCAGCATTTAATAATGAATTATATGATTCCGAATCTATTACTATTGACTTAGAACTATGTTTAATAATATAACTAAACAAAAGCCATTCCCAGTTGCCCTTTCTGGCAAGAAGGGGGATCCTCCCAAATCGCCAATGTAGAATTAACGGGATATTGTATTTTTTGGCTATTTTTAGAATTATACAATCTCTTAATAAAGAAAAAGAGGCGCTACTAGTTAGATGAATAATGTCTGGTTTATGTATTTTTATAGTCCTTTTCAGTTCTTTAAGTATTCTTGCTGATTCTCTTATTCCAAAAAAAATCCTACTAAAAGTGTCTTTTTGGGTTATTTCTCGCAACTTTAATGCAGTATTCTGATGAAGAATTTCATAATTATCAGATTTCTTGGATAAATACTTTAATACATTAACAGTCCAGCTTGCAATTCCACCAGTTGGTGGAGGTAAGGGTGAAACAAGCAAAATTTTTATGGGATGATTTCTCACTTTTGAGTCTTTTCCAACGCTATTCCATAACAATGGAGAGCTCCTGATAAAACTTCTCAATTTTATCCAAATAATCGGATCCATGTCCGTATTTGGATTTTTTTACAATATTCAGAGTATTAGAATTACATTATGGATGATCATCAATGACTAATAATAATATAATTCATCCCTTCAATAATTGAAGATAGTTTAATACGATTTGATCCTTATTAAACATTTGCTTGGCAATCCTTTCATTTCTTAAGCCTATTTCTTTTATTTTATCATTGTTTAAGCTTATCAGATAACTTATTGCTTGCTTTATCGTGTGCGGCTCATCAGGGTTACATAAAAGATTTTTGTCGTGTGGCAGGAAATCAGGCAAATCAGACACTGCCGAAGTTATAACTGGTTTTCCACAAGCCATTCCTTCACAAACAGCATTTGGGAAACCTTCGAAAAAACTGAACAGACCTACTGCATCGGACTCCTGAATAATTTTTTCAATATTTCGGGTGGCAGGATGAAATTTAATTATATTACTTATGTTGTAATTATTAATTTTAATAATAGCTTCTTTAAACGAATTATCCAAATATGGTTCTGAAATACTATCTCCATACCAGTCAATTGATATTTTATCACGTTCTTCCTCTTCTAAAAGCATAATCGCCTCTATAAGTCCATTCAGGTTTTTCTGATAGTTTTGTCTTGCAGCAACGACTATTTTTGTTTTCCCATTCTTTCTAAAAGGATAATTATCAAGAGATTTCCAATGATTAATGTCGATAATGTTATAGATCACTTTGCACTTTTTTTCCGATAAAAATGGATTTGCCTTGTGAATTAGCAGCATATTGGCTTTTGAGTTTGCTACTATATAATCAGCAAAAAAATGAAACCACCGGTATAATTTCAGTTTAACAGATTTCAATATTCTGGGATTAGCATTCCGCTCACCAATTACCAATTTCCACTTTCTGTAAGGTATTCCCGAAACTTCACATATAAAACTAGCAGCCTCTAAAAATGCGAGTATAGCATCATATTTTCTGGTACGGATAAAATTTCTCATCTTAAGAAGCCGTTTAAAATAATTCGGCTCCAGGATATAGTTGATAGTAATTTTATGTTCTTCAAGTATAGAATTATAAAATGGAATATTATGATAAACCAGAAAAGAAACATTATGTCCTTGCTCTTTAAATCCTATGGATAACTCAACTAATTGACGTTGAGCTCCTCCAGAATTTAAGCTATCAATTACGCAAAGAATTTTCACAATCTAATCTCGTAAAATGTTAGTTCGCCGCAGCTTGGTGCGAAAAGCTATATTTTTGTATGTGTGAGTGAAAGTGGATACATTCATAAAACACATGATGTCACTGTCTTAATGAATCAGTTCGTTTGTCCAGCCCAAGTATCTAAGTGCGATTTTCAGGGAGGCGGTTGATATGACAATAAAAGAAGTATGTGAAAATTGAGAAGCATTATGATGTTCATTCTCTTGAAATTGGAACGGACAAGGATCATGTAGGCTTTTTGATTCAACCCATTCCATGATCTGGTGCAAGAGAGGTTATAAGAATGGCAAAAAGTATAACGACCATATATCACAGCAAATTAATATATTAAAGCTTAGTACATGACAAAAATATCAACCAATTGATTGTTAATATGTTATGCCATTTTTGTTAATAAATACGGGTTAAAATATTAGTATAAAACCTTGATATTCAGTTATT
>JAFGQQ010000433.1 GCA_016935595.1 Bacteroidales bacterium | reverse complement strand
CAGGATACAATTGACCAGGGAAGGGCTGTTGAGGAAACAGGTGTTGGTGCAAGCAGAAATGTAATGCAAACCATTACTTTATTGGACGCTATTGAAGAATTGAAAATAGACTGTGCAATGGGAGGAGGAAGAAGGGATGAAGAAAAAGCAAGGGCAAAAGAACGTTTTTTTTCACACCGGGATGAATTTGGACAGTGGGATCCAAAAAATCAACGACCCGAATTATGGAATTTATTTAACGGAAGAAAAAACATGGGAGAACATTTCAGGGTATTTCCCATAAGTAATTGGACAGAGATGGATGTTTGGCAATATATTTATCTTGAAAATATTGAAATGCCAAGTTTATATTTTACACATAAAAGAGAAGTATTTAACAGGGATGGAGTATGGCTTGCAACCGCACCTTTTATGAAGCTTAAAGACAATGAAAATCCCGAAATCAGGGATGTTCGATGCCGCACGATAGGTGATATAACCTGTACGGGACTTACATTATCAAAAGCAAACAATCTTGAAGATATCATAAATGAAGTTGCTGCTACACGGACTACCGAAAGAGGTGGTCGTGCAGATGATAAACGTTCGGAAGCTGCTATGGAAGATAGGAAAAAAGAAGGGTATTTTTAATAAATAATATATAATAGATAATGGTTACTGAAGGTAAGAAAAGTCAATCGGGTTATTTAAATATGCAATTGTTAAGGTTTACAACTGCAGGAAGTGTTGATGATGGAAAGAGTACCTTAATTGGCCGTTTACTTTATGACAGTAAGGCTATTTTTGAAGATCAAATGGAATCGATTGAGAGAGCCAGTCAGAAAAGTGGTGATCTTGAAATTAATTTGGCTCTTTTAACTGACGGACTCAGAGCTGAAAGGGAACAAGGCATTACCATTGATGTTGCATACCGTTATTTTGCCACACCAAAAAGAAAATTCATAATTGCCGATACTCCGGGACATATTCAATATACCCGAAACATGGTTACCGGAGCATCGACTGCTAACGCCGCCGTAATACTGATTGATGCACGTAACGGAGTGATTGAGCAAACTTTAAGGCATTCTTATATTGCCTCATTGTTACAAATTAAGCACATAATTGTGTGTGTTAATAAAATGGATTTAGTTAAATACAATAAAGATGTTTTTAATAAGATAAAAAAAGATTATAAAGAGGTTTCTGAAAAATTAGCTGTAAAAGATATTCACTTCGTACCAATAAGTGCAAAATATGGAGATAATGTCGTTGATCCATCCGCTAAAATGGATTGGTATAATGGCCCGACTTTAATGTATTTACTTGAAACAATAGATATAACCCACGATGCTAATCTTGAAGATGGGCGATTTCCTGTTCAACATGTAATAAGACCAAATTCGGATGAATTTCATGATTACAGGGGGTATGCCGGTCGTGTTGCAGGTGGAATATTTAAACCTGGTGATCAAGTAAAAATTTTACCTAATGGAAATAATTCAACAATTAAATCGATTGATATATTCGAAAAATCAATTGATGAAGCTTTTCCTCCCCAGACAGTTTCAATAACTCTTGAAGATGATATTGATATAAGCAGGGGAAATATGATAGTAAAAGCAGATAATTTACCAAATATCGGACAAGAAGTTAAAATGATGTTGTGTTGGCTAAATGAGAAACCTATGGTGCTTGGTGGAAAATATATAATCAAACATACTACATCAGAAGCTCGATGCATTATTAAAAATATTGATTATAAACTTAATATCAATACACTAGAACATGACGAGAATGATAAATCGATAAAATTAAACGATATTGCACAAATTACGATAAAAACAACAAAACCATTAATGTTCGACTCCTACAAGAAAAACCGGATAACCGGAAGTATAATAATAATTGATGAAGCCACAAATGTAACTGTAGGAGCAGGAATGATAATTTAGGTTATTAAAATACTTTATTTCTGTTTAGTCTTCACTTTCTTTAAATTCCTCTTCTTTCCGGTTTTCTTCTAATTTTTTATATATTAAGTAGACAATAACAGCAATAGTTGCCAGAATTATAAATTTTGTTAAACCGGAATACATAAAATTAAATATATTACTTAAGTTTTACCGCAGTTCCATAAGCTAATATCTCCGAGCTCCCCTGCATAACTGCCGAGGTTGTGAACCTTACATTAATAACTGCATCAGCACCAAGTTTTTGAGCATCTTCAATCATTCTTTGCAAAGCTTGTTCCCTCGAATCAGCTAAAAGTTGCGTGTATTCGGAAATTTCCCCTCCAACAATATTTTTTAATCCTGCAAATATATCCCTGCCAATATTTCTGGCTCTTACGGTGCTTCCCCTTACAAGACCTAGTGTCTCGACTATTTCTCTTCCAAGTATGTTATCGGAATTTACTACTATCATAATTGTTTAATTTAAAATGTATAACAATTTAATATTTTATTTCAATTTATG
The DNA here is from genome assembly GCA_016935595.1 of Bacteroidales bacterium. The sequence goes on along the minus strand of JAFGQQ010000433.1, from coordinate 3,880 downwards.
CAATTAGATTTTTAATAAATTTTAGGTTATGTGTATAATTATTTTGTTCTGTATTATATATACCTGTATCGTCAATATTATCAATTTTTACGCGCCCCGAAGAATGGATTATTTTATTATTGCCTAAATAAATACCTACATGAGATATTTGTTTTATCTCATTTTCAAAAAAACACAAATCACCCGGATTTGCATTTTTAAGATTTTTAATTGTATTACCCTGAAGTGCCTGGTCTTTGGCATCCCTTAATATTGAATATCCGCATATTTTATAAACAACTTGTGTTAATCCTGAGCAATCAATTCCAAATGGAGACTTACCCCCCCATAAGTATGGTGAATTAATATATTTTTGAGCTGTTTTTATAATGAATTTTCCAGATTCCTTTATATTATTCTTGAAAACACCTTTGCAATATTTAAATTTAAATTCTCCAATATTAAAACATTTATCCTTATCAATATCAGGAATTGAACTGCCAACTGGTATAATAATTTTCGTATTATTATTTAAATTAATTAATTCAGATATTAATGATAGAGAAATATAATTAGGCTTGTCTTTCTGTTTGGTTTCATTATCTTGTAATTTAAATACGAATTTAGTATCAATATATCCTTCGCATTTATCGAAGAGACATTTTATTTTAGCCCATTTTTTATTAATTGATAAAATAATATATTCTTCACCGAATAAAAGCTGGGTTAACATCTCAGATTGTTCAGAAGGCTCTCTACGCACTGGGACAACACTATCTATTACTACATACTTTAGCATTTTTTTTTTATAAATGTATAAAATTTCAGCCAACAATAAAAAATATAGTATTTTCATACGTTTATTCTTTAATTTTTAAATGTCGTATGGAACCACCTCGCTTAAAGCGGGGCTTGTTTCATAATTTTTTTTATCTGATAGAAATTCTTATTATTTTTGGTTTTATAAAATTTAATTAACTTATTATGGAAAAATTTTTTCAATGGTTATCTAATACATTTAAAGGATTTCTTAAGATATTTTTATTCCTCATATCCTGTTTAATTATTTTATATTTTTTCCCTCGGGAAGGTAAATTTCCATATGAATTTCAAAAAGGCAAACCCTGGCAGCATCAAACATACTTTGCACCATTCGATTTTCCAATATATAAATCAACCGAGGAACTTGCATCTGAAAAAGACACATTACTTAAAAATTTCAAACCATATTATAACCTTGATAATACTATAACAAATAGTAATATTTCATTATTGGATGAAAACTTCAGACTTGAATGGGATAATTATTTTGGTAATGATACTTTAAAAGAAGTTCAAAAAATAAAACAAAAATTTAAACCAAAGGAATTGAAGTTTTTTAAAGACAGTTGTTTGAAATTATTAAAAAATCTTTTCGAAGAAATTTACAGCAATGGAATTATTGATATTGATAATGAAGGATTTCAGGTAATAAATCAATATTCAACCATAATTAAAATAGTTGATAATATTGGAAAAGAACAGAATTCATATTTAGTTAATACTCCTAAGTCTTCATATGAAATAATCCTGAATCGAGTAAATGAAGTTTTAACAAGTGAAAAATTCAGCAAATATTCCTTTGCACTTAATTTTATTGATAAATTAAATATAAATAATTACCTGGAGCCAAATTTATTTTACGACGCATCAAAAACAAATGCAGATAAAGAAAACCTGATAAATTCAATTTCGCTAACCAAAGGAATGGTACAGGAAAATGAAAGGATTATTATTCAGGGAGATATAGTCAATGATCAAAATTTCAGAATTCTCGAATCATTAAAAATTAGTTATCAAATAAAATTAGGAGTAACTAATTATTATTTGGTTTTGGCAGGCCAATTTGTACTTTTATCATTCTGTTTTCTTGTTCTTTATTTGTTTCTATTGAATTTCAGAAAAGAAGTACTAAATAATAATCTAAATCTGTCATTTATATTACTATTAATTATAATATTCTCAATTATTTCCGGTGTTTTTTTAGAATCGGAAAAATTAAATGAAATTGAATATTTAAGTGTTTATTGCATTCCAGTTGCAATTATCCCGATTTTAATCTGGACATTCTTCGATTCACGGTTAGCAATATTCGTTCATATTATTACCATTTTAATAATTGGATTTATTGCTCCAAACAGTTTTGAATATATTTTATTGAATTTTATTTCTGGAGTTGTTGCAATATTTAGTTTGAAAAATTTTTACAGGCGTTCAAAGATGTTTCTCACTTCAGGTTTGGTTATTTTTACCTATTATATTATATACTTTGTTATTTCAATAATTCAAAATGGAAATATTGATAAAATTAACTGGTACTTCTTTTCATGGTTTGGAATAAACGGAATTTTAGTAATTTTTTCATATCCTTTAATATATTTTTCCGAAAAAACATTTGGATTTTTATCTGATTATACTTTAATGGAATTATCAGATACAAACCAACCATTATTAAGGCAATTAGCAGAAAAAGCACCGGGAACATTCCAGCATTCTTTGCAGGTTGCCAACTTAGCTGAAGAAGCAATTATTGAAATTGGAGGTAATCCTTTACTTATAAGAACAGGCGCTTTATATCATGATATAGGGAAAATAGAAGAACCAGTTTATTTCACTGAAAATCAGAGGCTGGGATTTAATCCGCATGAAAATTTAGACTACGAAAATAGCGCTGAAATAATTGTTAAACACATTGAAGGTGGAGTGAAAATAGCTAAAAAACATAATTTACCAAATCAAATAATAGATTTTATTAAGACTCATCAAGGAACCGGAAAAATCGAATATTTCTACCGTTTATTTAAAAATAAATTCCCTGATGAAATACCTGATATGAATAAATTTTCATATCCAGGGCCAAAACCCTTTTCTAAGGAAACAGCAGTTTTAATGATGGCCGATTCGGTAGAAGCAGCCAGTAAAAGTTTAAAAGAAGTTAATGCTCAAACACTAAGTGATTTGGTTGATGAAATTATCCAGAAACAAATAGATGAAAATCAATTTGATTATGCTGATATAACTTTTAAAGATATAACTGCAATAAAAAATGTGTTTAAAAGAAAACTCTTGAACATCTATCATGTAAGGATCGAATATCCTAAAGAAAAATAAATAACAAAATAATATTATAAATCATTAAAATGTCAGGAACCACTTTAACAAACCTTATAGGTTTTATAGCTGCTATTTTCACTACAGTTGCATTTTTACCCCAAGCCATAAAAATCATTAGAACCAAAGACACAAAATCCATTTCTTTATTTATGTATATCATATTGAATGCTGGTATTATCCTCTGGTTAATTTTTGGTTTCCTTATTCTCGAACTTCCGGTTATTCTTGCCAACCTAGTAACTGTTATCTTTACATTAACAATACTATTTTTTAAAATAAAACATGGATAAATTATGATCAATTTTAATTATTTACCTTAATACATATATAACCCAAGGTGCAATTCTTGTCTCATTAATCCATTTATAAGGTTCGTCGTATTTTGCAAGTGGTTTATAAATATCTATTAATACCAAGCCGGCTTTTATAAAACATTCCAGGTAATCTTCGTTTTTCCATATTATATCCTCTACTGGCCTTTTATCTTCAATATCAGTGATAATAATTTTAACCTTATCACCACTTTGTGCATATTTATTCTGAGGAAAATCGCTAGTAGAAAAGGATGTCCACTCATTCACATACATTTCAGGAGTAGAATCGAGCATAATTATCCTTCCTTGATTGTTTAAAAGTTGTTTAAAATGTTTTAAAATACTTATTCTATTCTCTATAATTGGAATATTATCGAAAGTAAAAACCGAAAGTATTAAATCAAAAGCAATTCCTTCAAGTTGCTTCAACCCAT
>JAFGQQ010000432.1 GCA_016935595.1 Bacteroidales bacterium | reverse complement strand
TATTTATTTCTTCAGGATCGGGACATGTTTTTGCCTATGATTTAAAAACAAAAAAAATTGACTGGGATTTCTATATTGGTTCTGATATGGACGGATCACCCGTAATAACCGCAGATAGCTGTATAATTGTAACTATTGAAAAACAATATATTCAGGGGAACGGAGGTGTAATGAAATTAAATCCGTTTAAAAAAGAGGAAGCCCAGGTAGAATGGTTTTTCCCTACTGATAATGTTGAATACTCGGGTTGGGAGGGGGGTGTTATAGGATCGGCAGGAATAACAGATTATTATGATTCAGGTCGTGCAAATTTAACAGCCTTTATAGCTATTGACGGGTATTTATATGTTGTTAATCATAAGGTTATTGATAAGGAATCATCTGTAAAAGGCCCTAATTTAATTAAACAGTATTGTAAACCTTATTTAATATTTAAAAAATATATAGGCCCTTCTATCTCAACCCCAATATTTGTCAATAATGTTTTAATCGCAGCATCTTATAATGGAATTTATTTGTTTAAGTTCGATAATGAAAATAATTTTAAATTAATGGATAAATTTGAAGCATCATTCGAAGCAACTCCAATTGCCTGGAATAAAAAAATTTACATTGCTTCAAGAAATGGATTTTTATATTGTTTTGGAAATTAGTAAAATTGAGTTGGTTATTTTAATTAAAAGTATAACTTTACACATTTAAATTCAATATGCAAAAGAAGAGTAATAATAAGGAGAAATTATTTTTTTCAATAGGGGAAGTTGCTGAAATATTTAATGTGAATACTTCATTAATAAGATTTTGGGAGAATGAGTTTGACATTATTAAGCCACAAAAAAATAAAAAAGGTAACAGGCTTTTTACCCAAACCGATATAGATAATTTTCATTTAATATTCCACCTGGTTAAAGAAAAAGGCATGACACTGAAAGGCGCTAAGAAAAAGTTAACGGAAAACAGGAATGATACTGTATATAATTTTGAGATTGTAAGTGTATTAAAAAATATCAAGAATTTATTACTTGAATTAAAAAATGATATGTAACAGTATTTCAACCTATTTTATTAATTATCTATATTCTTCATCTCAATAAATAAAACTAATGAAAATTAAAGAAATCATTACATATATTGATCAATTTGCTCCATTAGATTATCAGGAAGAATATGATAACTCCGGGTTATTGGTGAGTCATGAGAATGATATTACGGGGGTGTTGTTAAGTATTGATGTAACTGAAGAAGTTATAGTAGAAGCAGTTAAGCTGAATGCAAACTTAATTGTTTCGCATCATCCTGTTATTTTTTCAGGCATTAAAAAACTAACCGGTGATAACTATGTTGAAAGAACAATTATTAAAGCAATTAAGAATGATATTGCCATTTATTCGGCCCATACCAATATTGATAATATTTATAAAGGAGTAAATTCTAAAATTTGTAAAAAGTTAGGATTAATAAACACAAAGATTTTATTGCCAAAGAAGAATTTATTATGTAAGCTGGTTACTTTTGTGCCCTTCGATCATGCAAACAAAGTCAGGGAGGCTCTTTTTAAAGCTGGTGCAGGGAAAATAGATGATTATGATTCATGTAGCTATAATATAAAAGGCGAAGGCACTTTTCGAGGCGGGGATAATACAAATCCTTATGTTGGTAAAAAAGGTAAATTGCATTTTGAAAATGAAGTTAGAATTGAGACTATTATAGAAAAACGTAATCAGTATAAAATTATTAATGAATTATTAAAATCCCATCCTTATGAAGAAGTTGCCTATGATATTTATCCTTTAGAAAATGAATTTTTAAAAGTAGGGACTGGTATGATTGGAGAAACTGAAAAACCAATAAAAGAAATTGATTTTCTAAATAAAATTAAAGAGGCTTTTAATTTATCTGTTATCAAACACACACAATTTATTGGAAAAACTATTCATAAAGTTGCAGTTTGCGGGGGTAGCGGAAGTTTTTTAATAAAACCTGCAATTTATTCGGGAGCCGATATATTAATATCATCCGATTTTAAATATCATCAGTTTTTTGATGCTGAAAATAAAATTATAATTGTTGATATTGGGCATTTTGAAAGTGAACAATTTACAATAGAAATATTTTATGAGTTATTTAGTAAAAAATTTTCTAATTTTGCAATCCATTTATCAAAAGTAAATACAAATCCAATTAAATATTTATAAAAATATGGCTGAAGATAAAGTTAAAACAAAAGAAACGACAGAATTATCTATTGAAGAAAAGTTAAAAGCTTTATATCAATTACAACAAATTGATTCGGAAACTGATAAGATAAAGATTTTACGTGGCGAACTTCCACTTGAAGTCCAGGATTTGGAAGATGAAATAGCAGGCCTGGAAACAAGGATAAATAATTATCAGGAAGAAGTTAAAGTTATGGAAGAGAATATATTAAAGAAGAAAAACGAAATTGTTCAGGCGGAAACCTTAGTTAAAAAATATGAAGAACAACAAATGAATGTACGAAATAACAGGGAGTTCGATTCCCTTTCAAAAGAAATTGAATTTCAGAAATTGGAAATTGAACTTTGTCAGAAACGAATAAAAGAATTTACAGGACAAGAAACTGAAAAAAGCGAGCTTATTGAACAGTCGAATCAAAAACTGCAGGAACGAAGTGAGGATTTAAAGAACAAAAAATCGGAACTTGATGAAATTATTGCTGACACTCAGAAAGAAGAAGACCAGCTTTTAAAAAAATCACAAGAATTTGAAAAAATTATTGAACCTCGATTATTAGCAGCATATAAAAGAATTAGAAATAATGCACGAAATGGATTAGCTGTAGTTACGGTTGAAAGGGATGCATGCGGTGGTTGCTTCAATAAAATTCCCCCTCAAAGACAGTTAGATATCCGTTTAAGAAAGAAAGTAATTGTTTGTGAATATTGCGGTAGAATTTTGGTGGACAGTGAAATTTATGAAGTTGGTAAAGAAGTAAAATAAATTGTAAATAAACATTAATTTTTGTTTTATATTATAAAACTAAAAAATTCAAATCCTCTTAAATTTATTAAGTTATTTGTAAATAGCTTTATAATTTAATCCTGGTAAGGTTATATTTTAATTGTATGAAATGTTTAAAAGCGATATTAATTTCATTATTATTTGTTTGTAATAGTTATGGGAATTATTACTCTTCAGAAAATTATAAATTAGCCAATAAGGAATTATTCGAATTTAATTTTAACGAGGCAAAAAAATATGTTAATAAGGAAAAAAAGGATAATCCCGATAATTTAATTATTTTTTATTTTGAGAATTATATTGATTTTATTGAAACATTGATAAGCGGCAGAGAAGATAAATATCAGAATTATAAACAAAATTTTTCAGAACGAATTAATAAAATAAAGACGGGTAATGAAAATAGTCCTTATTATCTTTTCCTTCAATCCGAAATGTACCTGCATACAACTTTATTAAATGGCCAGTTTAAAGAATTTATTAGTGCGGGTTTAAATTTCTATCGATCTTACAGACAAACTGAAGATAATATGAAAAAATATCCCGAATTTATTTTTAATAAAAAAATTAAGGGAATACATGAATTAATGATGACAATAATTCCGGAAGAATATGAGAGTCTTTTCTCGTTTTTAGGATTTTCGGGAACATATGAAAAAGGAGTTCAATATATTGATGAATATTTTCAATATGCAAAAAAAAATAAAGAATTAGAGGTTGAGGCAGCTATGTTTAAGTTTTTTGCCGTTTCACAGTTCGGAAAAGATGATAATGCACCTTTAGAGTTCTTGAAACATGAAAATTATGATACATCAACAAATATTGTTCTTAACATAAGTTATATTCTGGCATTAAAGCAATTGGGAATGACTAACGATGCTTTAGCTGTGATTGAGAAGAATAATATTAAAGTTGAAAAGTATCATATTCCACATTTATTTTACCTGATAGGTAGTTTAAAATTTACACGGTTAGATGAGGATTCAAACCAATATTTTGAAAAGTTTCTGCAATATTATAATGGTGAGCATTTT
>JAFGQQ010000056.1 GCA_016935595.1 Bacteroidales bacterium | reverse complement strand
GCCGATGAACGGGATAAGCGGGCATTAACTTCAATTACGCGATAATCTTCGGAAAATGGATCAAGGGCATATTGAACATTACATTCACCAATTACACCAATATGCCGAATTATCTTAATAGAAAGTTCACGTAATTTATGATATTCACTATTGCTTAATGTTTGAGATGGCGCAACCACTATACTTTCACCGGTATGAATTCCCAATGGATCAAAATTCTCCATATTACAAACGGTAATGCAGTTATCGAATTTATCTCTCACAACTTCATATTCTATTTCTTTCCATCCTTTTAAAGATTCTTCAACCAGTATCTGATTTGAATAAGAAAATGCTTTTGCAGACATGTTAACTAATTCCTCTTCATTCGAACAGAATCCACTACCCTGTCCACCCAGGGTATACGCTGCCCTGATTATGATTGGATATCCAACTTTTTTAGCAGCTTTAATGGCTTCTTCAACAGATGTAACCGGCAGGCTTTTTGGGCTTTTTACTTCAATCTCATTTAACTTATTTACAAAGTTTTCTCTGTCTTCGGTGTTCATTATAGCTTCAACAGGTGTGCCTAAAACTTTCACATTGTATTTTTCAAATATTCCGTTTTTATAAAGTTGTGTTCCGCAATTTAAAGCTGTCTGCCCGCCAAATGCAAGTAAAATACCGTCAGGTTTTTCTTTTTTAATTACTTCCTCAACAAAAAATGGATTAACCGGAAGAAAATATACTTTATCAGCTATCTTTTCAGAAGTCTGTACTGTTGCAATATTAGGATTTATAAGAATAGTTTCAATATTTTCTTCACGAAGGGCTTTTAATGCTTGGGAACCGGAATAATCGAACTCTCCGGCTTCACCAATTTTTAACGCCCCAGAACCTAAAAGAATAACTTTATGAATATCTGTTTTCATTATAAATATTTGATAATACGTTTAAAGATTAATATTAAAAAGGTGATAATATAGCTATTATAGAAAAAATTTAGTGTTAATTTATTAATATTTAGCACTTTTTATATTTCTGTTTTTTCTTTAAAAATTATCTGCAAAAATAGCATAAAAAAGCAATAAAAATATTTTGTTGATAAATAAATAATGAATATTTTTGCATTCGCATTGAATAAATATACATTATATTATTTCATTCATTACTAAAACATGTAAAAATGAAAAAAAGGACAGAAAGGTTGATGACTATTAAACGGATAATTAGTAGTTATCGTATTTCAAGCCAGGAAGAATTATTAAAAAAATTAGGAGAATTGGGTTTAAATTATACCCAGGCAACTTTATCGCGCGATTTAAAATTTTTAAAGGTAATGAAAGTAGTCGATGAGCAAATGGGATATGTGTATATTTTACCTGAAATGAAAGTTGCGAGAGAAGACCTTAATACGGATGAAAATATTCCGGTTCATGGTTTTATTTCGCTCGAATTTTCGGATAATTTGGCAGTTATAAAAACATTACCCGGTTATGCTGCCAGTATTGCCTTGGCAATTGATAATTTAAAAGCATATGAAGTTTTGGGGACAATAGCCGGCGATGATACCATATTGGTAATACCACGAGAAAAAATATTACGTACAGATATAAAAAATATTTTAGCTATGGTAATTTCTGATATAAACTAGTAATAATTAAATTGAATAAAGTGAAATGATAAAACTTTTTAAACTGCGGGTTAATATTTTTTTGCTTCAACAAAAAAAAGACGATTTATTTTTAATGGATCAGCTATTTAAAAGTTCAAATAAAGTTGAAAAATCAATAAAAACGTCAGATGGTTTTGAAATATGCGTGGCTAATGAGAAGCACCTGGTTTATGTAGATGATATCCTTGATAATATATCTTCTGCTGCAAAAATTAGGGGAACGGGAATTGCCAAAAGGTCGCCTGAATATATACGCAAAAAAATGCAGGAAGGGAAAGCTGTAATTGCCATTAAGGATGGAAAGTTTGCAGGGTTTTGTTATATCGAATCGTGGGGCCACAATAAATTTGTGGCAAATTCTGGTTTAATTGTAGTTCCTGATCATCGCGGCACAGGTTTGGGTAAAAAAATTAAACGAATGGCTTTTAACCTGTCAAGGTATAAATTTCCAAAGGCAAAGATATTTGGGCTTACAACCGGTTTGGCTGTAATGAAAATTAATTCCGAATTAGGATACAGGCCTGTTACTTTTTCTGAATTAACTGATGATGAAGAGTTTTGGAAAGGTTGTGAAAGCTGTATTAATCATGATATTTTAGTGCGTACTAACCGAAAACATTGTCTTTGTACCGGAATGCTTTTTGACCCTGCATGGGAAAATGAAAAATTTGGAAATAAAAACAATAAAAAGAAGTATTCGCTGAAGACATATGGCAGATGGCTAAAATTTAAACAGCATGTATTGTTGCGACCAAAACATAAAATGAATAAATAAATATTGAAAATTTTTGGAAAATGAGTAAAAAAGAAATTGTGGTATTGGCTTTTAGCGGGGGATTAGATACTTCGTTTTGTGTGAAATATTTATCCATTGAAAAGGGATTGGAGGTTCATTCAATTATTGCCAATACTGGCGGATTTTCGAAACAAGAACTGGAATCTATAAAAAAAAGGGCGCTGGAATTGGGTGTTGCAAGCCATGAATCGGTTGATGTTACTCAACCATATTATGAGAAGTGCATTAAATACATGATTTTTGGAAATATTTTAAAAAATAATACCTATCCGCTCTCGGTTAGTTCCGAACGCACTTTTCAGGCAATTGCTACAATTGAGCATGCTAAAAAACTTAAAGCTAAATATGTTGCACATGGCAGCACCGGTGCAGGAAACGACCAGGTTCGTTTTGACCTGGTTTTTGATGTTTTGGCCTCCGAAATAAAAATATTAACCCCAATCCGCGATCTTAAAATATCAAGGGATGAAGAAATCCATTATCTTAAAAAACATGGCGTTGATATTAATTTTCAAAAGCACGAGTATTCTATAAATAAAGGTATTTGGGGAACAAGTATCGGGGGCAAAGAAACATTAACTTCCGGCAAAGCATTGCCAAACCATGCATACCCAAGTCAGCTAAGCGAAAATGAAGTAAAAGAAATTGAACTGGAATTTGTTAAAGGTGAATTGGTTGGTATTAATGAAGAAAAAATGCAACCCGTAAAGGCCATTCAAAAACTTGAGGAGATTGCAAATAAATATGCTATTGGCCGCGATTTACATGTTGGCGACACAATAATTGGCATTAAGGGGCGGGTTGGTTTTGAAGCAGCTGCCCCGATCATTATCATTAAAGCCCATCATTTGCTCGAAAAGCATTGCTTAACCAAATGGCAATTATATTGGAAGGAACAATTAGCCAACTGGTACGGCATGTTTTTGCATGAAGCTTTGTACCTGGAACCTGTTATGCGTAATATCGAATCGTTTATGGAAGAAACACAAAAAACTGTTTCAGGTAAAGTAAAAATTAAACTTATGCCATATCGTTTTGAATTAATCGGAATAGATTCAAAAAACGATTTAATGAAATCGGATTTTGCCGAATATGGAGAAATGAATAAAGCTTTTTCGGGTGATGACGTGAAAGGGTTTACCAAAATTCTGGCCAATTCAATCAAATTATATCATTCTGTAAATAGGAAGTAATTCATTTTTAATTCAAAAGGTTAAAAATATTTCTGTTACTTTTAAACCTTTTGTAATTTTTTATTTAAATTTTTTTCTTATGATAAATGTTGGAATAATAGGAGGTGCTGGTTATACTGCAGGCGAACTGGTTCGGATTTTATTGAATCATCCCGAATCAAAAATTCAGTTTATCCATAGCTCAAGTAATTATGGAAAAAATATCGCCGATGTCCATACGGATTTATTAGGTGATACGGATTTATTTTTTTCGGATTTTGATTTTAAAAAAGTGAACATTGTTTTCTTATGCATGGGGCATGGAAAATCGAAAGAGTTTGTTCAGAATAACAAAATACCAGGAAATGTTAAAATAATTGATCTGAGCCATGACTACAGGTTAAAACACGACGAAAATGTTTTTGTATATGGTTTGCCGGAATTAAACAGAGAAAAAATTAAAAAAGCTGATTATATTGCTAATCCCGGGTGTTTTGCAACGGGTATAGAATTGACCCTGTTGCCTTTGGCTGCTAAAAATTTGCTAATAGATGATATTCATGTAAACGGTATTACAGGTTCAACTGGTGCGGGACAGAATCCTTCTGGTACTACCCATTTCAGTTGGCGAAATAATAATATTTCTATTTATAAAGCTTTCACGCATCAACATCTTGGAGAAATTATTCAAAGTATTAAACAATTGCAATCTGGTTTTAAGAATGATGTGAATTTTATTCCGGTCAGGGGCAATTTTACCCGTGGTATTTTAATATCTGCATATACCAATTGCGACTTAAGCGAACCAGACTTAAATGAATTATATAAAGAGTATTATCAATCTCATCCTTTTGTTACTGTTTCTGAAAAGGATATTGATCTAAAACAGGTTGTTAATACTAATAAATGTTTGCTGAATATCAAAAAACACAACAATAAAGTATTAATACAAAGTGTTACTGATAATTTAATTAAAGGTGCATCAGGTCAGGCTGTTCAAAATATGAACCTGATGTTCGGTTTGCCAGAAACCACAGGCCTTAACTTAAAACCGGTTGCATTTTAAAATTTACAAAAATGAATTTATTCGATGTTTATCCACTATACGATGTTACTCCGGTAAAAGGCAAAGGATGTTATATCTGGGATGAAAAAGGTAATAAATACCTCGATTTGTATGGAGGACATGCAGTTATTTCAATAGGGCATTCTCATCCAACCTATATAAAATCTATTGAAGAACAATTGCATAATATTGGTTTTTATTCTAATTTTATTATCAACCCGCTTCAGGTTAAGCTGGCAAATAAATTAGGTAAAGCTTCGGGTTGTGATAATTATAATCTATTTCTTTGCAACTCAGGAGCCGAAGCCATCGAAAACGCACTTAAAATTGCTTCCTTTCATAATAAAAAAAGAAAAGTGGTTGCTTTTTCCAAAGCTTTTCATGGCAGAACTTCTTGTGCAGTAGCAATTACCGATAATCCAAAAATTTCGGCTGAAATCAATAAAAACCTTCATGTAATTTTCTGTCCTTTAAATAATTATAACGAATTCAATCGTATAATGCAAGAAACAGAAGGCATTTGTGCTGTAATTATTGAAGGAATACAGGGAATAGGAGGAATAAATATTCCTGAAGCCAATTTTTTAAAAGAAATTGAAAGCCGATGCAAAATGTACGATATTGTTTTTATCCTCGATGAAATTCAATCGGGTTATGGAAGGTCTGGTAAGTTTTTTTCATTTCAATATGCAAATATCGAACCCGATATAATTACGGTTGCCAAAGGAATGGGAAATGGTTTTCCTGTCGGAGGTGTTTTAATTCATGAAAAATATAAAGCTGAACATGGAATGCTTGGCACAACTTTTGGCGGTAATTACCTGGCTTGCGCTGCTTCTCTTGCTGTTCTTGAAGTGTTGGAACAAGAAAAGTTAATAGAAAATGCTGAACATGTTGGAAATTTCTTTATTTCTGAACTTAAAAAGTTGCCTTTTATTAAAGATGTTCGTGGATTAGGCCTTATGATTGGGCTTGAATTTGATTTTTCAATTATAGAACTGAGAAAAAAGCTTATTTTTGAAAATCAAATTTTTACGGGTGTAACCGGCGACAAGATTATCCGTTTGTTACCTCCATTATG
>JAFGQQ010000431.1 GCA_016935595.1 Bacteroidales bacterium | reverse complement strand
TACATTTATTATTTAATTTTTTTTAACAATTGAGCTCATATTTGCTTATTTAAAAAATATGAAATAAAAAAAATATTAATTATACTAAATGAAAACATATTATATGTTTGTAAAAGAAAAAATTAAGATATGACATACAATGATGAATTAATTCCAGTAATAGAAGTAAAGGATTTAAGGAAAAAATTTGGCAATTTCACTGCTGTTGATGGAATAACTCTTAATGTATATAGAGGTGAAGTGTTTGGATTCTTAGGACCGAATGGTGCAGGTAAAACAACATCAATAAATATGATGTGTGGACTATTGAAACCTACCGATGGGCAAGTAATTATTTTAGGAAAGAATATTGGTGATTCAAATTTTATTAATGTAATATCGAAAATTGGTGTTTGTCCGCAAAATATAATTATTTGGGCCAAACTCACCTGCCTTGAACAACTTGAATTTATGGGAACTATGTATGGACTTTCAGTAAAAGTAGCCAGAAATAGAGGTAAAGAGTTACTTGAGAATTTAGGTCTTACAGAAAAAATGAACAAACTTGCTCAAACCTTATCTGGTGGAATGCAACGCAGGTTAAATATTTGCCTGGCTTTAGTGCATGATCCTGAAATTGTTGTTTTTGATGAGCCAGAGGCTGGACTCGATCCTCAAAGCAAAATTATGGTAAGAGATTTTATTAAAAGTGTGGCAAAAGAAAAAACAGTTATTCTCACTACCCATAATATGGATGAGGCTGAAAGGCTTGCCGACAGAATTGCTATTATTGATAAAGGTAAATTATTATTGATAGATTCCCCGGAGGAACTAAAAAAGACTATAGGAGAAGGTGATGTTTTGGAAATTGAAATAATTGATTATGAGAAAAATAATATTGATTTAGCATACAATGAATTGAAAAAAGTCTCAGAAAATGTTAATGTCGCAGATAATCTGATGATTATCAAATCAAAGAATTTAATTGAAAAAGTGGCAGATATTGTTATTATTTTAAAACAAAATAATATTAAAATAAGCGAAATGCGTTTGCGCGAAAATACTTTAGAAGATGTGTTTATTTATTTAACAGGAAGAAAATTACGTGAATAATATTATAATTCAAAATGATGAAATTATTTAGTATTATAAAAAAGAGTATTAAAGAACAAATCAGAAATTTTTGGATATTAATACTTACTATCTCATTAGCGCCTTTTTTTGTAATTGTTTGGTATATGATCGATCAAGGCATGTCGCATAAGTATGAAGTAACAGTTGTTAATTATGATAAAGGGATTAAAACAGGAGAAAATGAAATTAATTATGGAGTAGAATTTATTAATATATTATCAGGTGAAAATAGAAAAGCCGAGGAATGGTTTCTTAGCGTAAAGAAAGGTATTTCGAAAGAATCAGCCCTTTTAAAATTGAAGAATAAAAATACTGACATGGTACTTATTATTCCGGGCGATTTTTCATTAAAGCTTGAAGGTTTAAATACTTTAGAAAGCAAAGCTATTAATATTGAATTTATAGGCGATTTAACCGATAATAATTATTTAATGGCAGCAATATGGACACACAATTATTTAACCGAATTTATTTCGTATGCTGCAAAAATTGAGTTTCCGCTAAATCTTATCGAAACGGGTATTGGCACTTCAGCAAGCAGGTCGGAATTTGATCTTTATATTCCCGGATTATTAATATTTGCTATTATTATGTTAATGTTTAGCGCTTCAATTGCAATCGTTGTTGAAACTGAAAAGCAAACCCTGAAACGTATTAAAATATCAAAAATAAAATCAATTGAGTTTTTGGGCGGAATAAGTATTGTTCAAATAATATTAGGAATAATATCAATTTTATTGACCCTTATTGTTGCTGTTACTTTGGGTTTTCAAACTGAAGGTTCATTTTTGCTGCTTTTTTTAATTGCCATTTTAAGCAGCATTTCAATCATTGCTTTTAGTTTAATTTTAGCAGCTTTATCAAAAACGGTAAATGCAATTTTAGTAGTTGGCAACTTCCCTTTGTTTTTATTTATGTTTTTTACTGGCGCAATGTTTCCTTTAAACCTCGATACTATTTTTACAATTGGTGGATATGGATATACCTTAAATTTTATATTGTCTCCGGTTCATGGTATTTCAGCCCTAAAGAAGGTTTTAATATTTGAAGCGGGATTTACTGATATTCTTCCTGAATTGATAACCCTTGTAATAATTAGTGTTATTTATTTTTTAATTGGGATTTGGCTTTATAAGCGAAAACATTTACGTGCAGAATAAATTAATTTATTAATCAATATATTGTAATTGCTAAATAATTATTTTTTATGAACATTAAATATCATTCTTCTGTAATATTCACAAATAATCTGGAAAAGTCCAGAAGTTTTTATGTTGATTTATTAGGACAAGAAATTGAAGTTGAATTTGGTAAATGTATTGTATTGAAATGTGGATTAACATTATGGCAAATGGATGAAAATCACATAATTAAAAAATCAATTGATAAAGATAAATTAGAAAAAGGAAATAAGTTTGAAGTTTGTTTCGAAACTGATGATTTTGAGGATGTTTATAAAGTATTGAAAGAGAATGGAGTTATATTTTTACATCAAACAATTGAAGAAAACTGGGGGCAGAATACAATCAGAATTTTCGACCCGGATGAAAATATTATTGAAATAGGCGAAACATTGGACATTTTTATAAAACGTTTATACAATAAAAATAATGATTTGCAATGGATTCATAAAAAGACATCTGTTCCTATAGAAATAATTAATAAAATAATATCTATTTAAAGAGCTAATTATCTCTTTATTTAATTAAAATCTTTTTCATTTTTTCTGGTATATTTTATTATCATTCATTAAAAAAGATGATAAAAATCACCTATTCTGTTAATAATTTAATAGTTAGTATTAGTAACAATAAAATTTAAAAAACGTAATGAAGAGTAAATGACTAACCAGGAGGGTTTATGGAAAAATTATTTATAGAAGGGAATCGAAAAAATCCTACAGTAATTTTAGATCCGGATAATGGATTATTTGAATTAAAAGGAAATTCTATTCCGGAAGATGCAGGTGCATTTTACAAACCCATAATTCATAAAATTGAAGAGTATTTCATGGCACCTTACCCTTTAACTGTTGTAAGTGTTGAGCTGAAATATTATAATTCAAGTACTTCGAAATGGCTGTTAAATATGTTCCAAATATTTAAAAAATATAACGAGCTTGGTTATAACATATTTTATAAATGGTACTATGATGATGGAGATGAGGAATCGTATTATACAGCTAAAGATTATGGAGATATTTTAAATATCCCGATAAAACTCTTGAAAGCCTCTTAATTGTTAATAATAGAGTTTGATCATGCTTAAAAAAG
>JAFGQQ010000430.1 GCA_016935595.1 Bacteroidales bacterium | reverse complement strand
TTAATAAAACTTCTTTTTACTTCAAAAAAGAAGTTTTATTATTTTTTATACAAAACCCTGGGATATTTACCAAACAAAATTTCCCTTTTCGAAACTGCCTTTATTCACAAATCCGCTTCCGGCATTCATAATGGGACCGAATTAAACAATGAAAGACTTGAATATCTCGGCGATACTATACTCGACGCCGTAGTTGCCGAATTTCTTTATTTACAATATCCTAAGGAAGATGAAGGGTTTTTGACTAAAATGAAGGCAAAAATAGTAAACCGGGATATGCTTGATTTAATTTCAAAATCAATTGGTATTTCAGAATTTATTAAATCCCATACAAGCAATTCATCTTCTCATAACCATTTAAGCGGAAATGCTTTTGAGGCTTTAGTTGGTGCTGTTTTTTTAGATAAGGGGTATGAAAAAACAAAAGAATTCATAACACATAGAATCATTAAAAAGCACATTAACCTATACGAACTCGAATATGGAATTTCTGATTATAAAAGCCATTTACTCGAATGGAGCCAGAAAAACAAAGTTGAAATTAATATTGACACCCTTGAAAGCAATAATTATACCGACAACAAACCAGAATTCTATTCGAAAATAATTAGAAATGATCTTGTTTTAGGCACAGGTCTTGGTAAATCAAAAAAAGAAGCTGAACAAAACGCATCAAAAAAAGCCCTGGAATATATCAATAAACATCATATTAACTGAGCCCTTTCATTTTCAAATTCCTCATCAATTAAAAGATTGTTTAATTTAGATGCTTCAACAGCCAAGTGGTCGCATCGCTCATTTTCTTTATTGTTAGCATGTCCCTTAACCCAAATAAAAGTAACTTTATGTTTGCGGTAAATTTCGAGGAACCGTTTCCACAAATCCGGGTTTTTTTTCTTTTTAAAGCGATTTCTTTCCCAATCAAAAACCCATTTTTTTTCAACTGCCTCTACAACATATTTTGAATCGCTATAAACAGTCACCTCCGAATTTTTAATCTTTAATGCTTCCAGTCCGGTAATTACTGCTAATAATTCCATCCTGTTATTGGTAGTCATACGGTAACCCCGGGATAGTTCTTTTCTGTATTTTCCAGAAATTAGAACAACCCCGTAACCTCCCGGGCCAGGATTTCCCCTGGCTGCACCATCGGTATAAATCTCAATTTTAGTGGCCATGTCCGGTAATAAATCCAATATTTGCAGCAAATAACTTTATGGCAATGGCTAAAAGAATAATTCCGAAAAATTTCTTTAGTACCTGGATTCCTGTATATCCTAATAACTTTACGAAATACTCAGTTGATCTTAAAACAATATATACAATAACCATATTAAGTATGACCCCTATTAAGATGTTAATTGTTTGATATTCGGCTTTTAATGAAATAATTGTAGTAAATGAGCCAGCTCCGGCTATTAATGGAAAAGCTATTGGTACAATTGATGCACCTTTTTTGGATTCATGTTTAAAAAACTGTACACCAATTATCATTTCCAGTCCGATAATTAAGATCACAATAGCCCCTGCAACTGCAAACGAATTGATATCAACTCCGAAAATACCTAAAAATGGCTCTCCAATAAAAAAGAAAGTCAGGATTAACCCAAATGATACCAATGTTGCCTTACCTGGTTCTATTCCCCCGGTTTTTTCTTTAATATCAATAATAATAGGTATTGACCCGGTTATATCGATAATGGCAAACATAACCATAAAAGCCGATATAATTTCTCTTATATTCAGATGCATAATGCTTTATTTAATAATTGTCATCTCATCAATAATATGTTTAGCTCCGGCAAATTTATCGATTATAAAAAGAATATATCGAATATCAACATTTATACAGCGTTGAAGCTCTGGTTCAAAAGCAATATCGCCGCTCATGGCTTCCCAGTTCCCGTCAAATGCGAGACCTATTAATTCACCTTTTCCATTTAAAACCGGGCTTCCTGAATTACCGCCAGTAATATCATTATTGGTTAAAAAACAGGTTTTTAAAATTCCCTTTTCCCCGTATTGCCCATAATCCTTATCCATGTATAATTGTTTTAATTTTTCAGGAACAACAAACTCCCAATTATTTGGGTCTTCCTTTTCCATAACACCTGTTAAGGTTGTATAATAATTATAATAAACGGCATCTTTTGGAAAATAATCCTGAACTGAACCATAAGTAAAGCGCATAGTAAAGTTAGCATCAGGATATAAAACATTATTATCATTTTTAGCTATTAAACCAGCCATATACAAATACCTTCCATAATTAAAATCATTTCTGTTATTTTTGGTTTCTTTGTTAATACTGCTATAGAGTTTATTAATTGACATTGCAGCCTGAAAAGCCGGGTCTTTTTCGAGAACTTTTAATGAATATTTGTTTAAAAAACTATATAGTTTTGATGAATCAACAAAAATTGACTTTTTAAAAATATAATCAACATATTTATCCATATCGCCTTTAAACTTTTTATTAATAGTCGTAAAGAATTCCGGATGAAATTGTTGTTCGACCTCATTCTTATAAAGTTTTAAAGTAGCTTTTACTATTTTTTTATCCGTTTCGGCATTATAATCCTTGTAAAAATCCCTTGCTTCTTTTTTCAATGCTTCAATATCAAT
>JAFGQQ010000429.1 GCA_016935595.1 Bacteroidales bacterium | reverse complement strand
CCACTTAACATTTTCGCTATTTCAACTATTCTATCTTCGTTATTTAGCAATTTAATTTTTGTTGTGGTTATTTTATTTTCATCAATTTTATAAACCAGGTAATGAAAATCCCCTTTCCCTGCTACCTGGGGCAAATGCGTAATATTCACCAATTGCATATGCGTTGACATCTCTTTCATAATACTACCCATTTTATCGGCAATCTCGCCAGAAACTCCTGAATCTATTTCATCAAAAATAATGGTAGGTAATGAAATATTTCTCGAAATTAAATATTTAAGACTAAGCATTAATCTTGAAATTTCACCACCTGACGCAACTTTAGATAATTCCAGTACAGGTGTGTTTTTATTTGCGGAGAACAAAAATAAAATATCATCAATTCCATTAATATCGAATTCATCTTTTAATTGATGCTGAATGGAAAATTTTGAATGAGGCATTCCAAGTTGTTGTAAATGATAAATTACTTCCTGTTCAATTTTGGGAATGGTATTTTTTCTGTTTCCGGAAATAATTGCCGCTAAATCTTTTATTTTCTTAATTGTATTATCAATTTCATTTTTAAGCTTTTGCAATTGTTCTTCATAGGAATCAATATCATTTAATTTAATTTCAAAATCCTTCTTTAATTCAATCAATTCCTGAACCGTCTCAACTCTGTGCTTTTGCTGTAAACTATAAATTAAATCTAATCTTTCATTTATTTGTTGTATTCTTTTAGGATCATATTCAATTTTTTCAGCCAAGAGCTCAAATTCCCTTGACAAATCATTTAAGTCTATATAAGCACTTTCAAGTCTTTTTGTAAACTCGTCAAGTTGAGGCAGAAACTTGCTTGTTTTTTCATTTGAGTTTTTGATATCTCTTAAAACATTTAAAATTGAATTATTTTCCCCTGTAAGATTATTAACCGAATATGAAAGATGCATTTTTATTTCTTCGGCATGCGTTAAAGCTTCCAGTTCTTTTTCTAATTCTACTTGTTCACCTTCAATAAGCTTGGCATCATTTAGCTGATTATACTGAAATTGATAATAATCATAATCGGCTTTTGATTTATTAGCTCTTTCAGATAATTCTTTAAACTTGCTTTCTAATGAACGATAATAAGTATAAGTATCAGTATATTCTTCAATTAACGATTGATGCTGGGCAATAGAATCAACAACTTTAAGTTGAAATTGATGAGTAGATAAATTAAGATTTTCATGTTGTGAATGAATATCAATTAGTTGTAATCCTAAGCTTTTTAATTGATTAATACTAACCGGCGAATCATTTATAAAAGCTCTCGATTTTCCATTATCAATTATTTCCCTCCTAATTATTGTATTTTCTTCATAATCCAAATCATTTTCCTCAAAATAACTTTTTAATTTATATGGTTTTATAGAGAATGAGGCTTCAACAATACACTTTTTCGTTTTATTCAATAATACTGAAGTATCGGCCCTTTGGCCCAGAATTAATGATAAAGCTCCCAGTAAAATGGATTTTCCTGCACCAGTTTCTCCGGTGATTATAGTAAATCCGGGATTCCAATCAATTTGCAAATCATTTATTAAAGCGTAATTTTTTATTGTAAGACTCTTTAGCATATAAATAATTTAATTACTGCTTAATATTTTTTTATATTTTTCGGTATTTGAGGGATCAATTTCATTTAATATATTTAAAACTCTCGCCTTTTCATCAGGAAACGCTTCAGTATAAATATTTACAAATTCATCGGCTTTTGCATCAAATATCAAATCATAATAAGGCATATGTATATTCGGTTTCTCGCGGTATACTTTCCTCAACAACAATAAATCTTCTGTAATTTGCAATCGGCCTTCATTTACTTTATCATACATTCTGTCTAATCCCAACCTATGATAATTGTACATAAATTCCCTAATAGAACCGTACTTATCATTCAGGATATTTTCAATAAGCCAGTATCTGTTGCTTTTATTGCTTTCATAAGATTTCCAGCCAATTTCAACAGCATTCTGTGCATTGTTCACTATTTTTTCAGCTATCTGAAAAAATTGGGTGCCACCTTCAAATGAAAAAGAATCATAATCAAATCCTAATATAATATAAATATAATAGGCAATAATGGAAGTAAGATTTGATAAATGTTCTGTTTCACTAAATTCAAGTGGTTCAAATTCCACATATCTAAAACGAATATCTTTATCAAGATAATTAAATAGTGTAGTTTGATATGAAGAATTAAAAACCGGACGGCGGGATTGAATTTGCAACTGGCCTTCAAATTCATCAGTAGATATCGGTTTCAATATTCTTAATAACAGATTACATTCTATTCTTTCTTCTTGTGTATAAACATGGTTTGTCCAATTCCGGTTATTTATAAATTCATATAACTCGCTTTGCATGGTTTGAAATATCTTTGTGTTAGTACCTTGTATTTCACTGGCAATAACCTGTACATTGCATTTCAATTCTTGAGAATATACTAAAATCGAGTAAATAAACAATGCAATTGCAATAATAAATCTAATCATAAAATAAAAACATTATTTGTTTTAAATGTAAAAATAAGTATTAAAACGGATTAAAAAGGTGGTTTAGTCTAAATGATTTCAAGTAATTTTTTAACAATATCGTGTGCAGCTTCAACTTTGGTTTTTAAGCCGTATTCTTTAATATTTTTGTTTTTATCGATTATGGTAATTTTATTGGTATCAAAATGAAATCCGGCACCTGCATCATTTAATGAATTTAAAACTATAAAATCAAAATTCTTTTTTTTCAGTTTTCTATAAGCATTTTCAATTTCATTTTCAGTTTCCAAAGCAAATCCTATTACTATTTGTTTTAATTCTTTTCTTTTGCTAAGCTCAACTGCAATATCTTCGGTTGGAATTAATTCAATATTTATACTTTTATTACCCCTTTTTAATTTATTCTTGCTCTTTATTGATGGAGTAAAATCGCTTACCGCAGCAGTTAAAACAGCTACATCAATATCTGGAGTAAATTGCTGAATACATGCATCAAACATCTCTTTAGCCGATTTTACATCAATTACATGAATATTTGGATGATTAATTTTTATATTAACAGGTCCGGAGATTAATACCACATTAGCGCCCTGATTAGCTAATTCGGAAGCTATACTATACCCCATTTTTCCTGAAGAAAAGTTACCTATAAACCTGACAGGGTCAATCATTTCGTATGTTGGACCTGCAGTAACCAGGCATTTTTTATTTTTTAGTTTTTTTTTGATGCAGAACTAGGTTGATTAAAATATTCATTTATAATTTCCACAATCTTTTCAGGTTCTTCCATCCTGCCTTTTCCTTCGAGTCCGCTTGCCAGTTCACCAGTTCCAGGTTCAATAATTATATTGCCATAAGATTTCAGCGTATTTAAATTATTTTGATTTGCCTTGTGTTGAAACATTACTAAATCCATAGCAGGAGCAATCATAACCTGGCACTTAGCAGACAAATAAGTAGTTAGGAGAAGATTATCAGCTATTCCGTTTGCCATTTTTCCAATTGTATTTGCTGT
>JAFGQQ010000428.1 GCA_016935595.1 Bacteroidales bacterium | reverse complement strand
TATTTGCATAAATCTTGTTTATCAAAAACATAGATTAATGTTTTTGTTTCAAGTTCATCAATATATTTAATGATTTTTGCTTTTTTCAATTCCAGTTCTTTATCGAAAAAGAAGTCGCATTCCTGGTTTGCCATTATCTCTTTAAGCTCGGTACTTTTTAATCCAATATGATTAATTTGAACCGATTGAGAAACAGCAAAATACATAATAAGGTTTAAAATAAAAGTAAAAGTCATATTAATAAATATTATGGTACTTCAACTGTATTTAATATTTCAGTAATTATATCTTCAGAGGTGATATTCTCTGCTTCTGCTTCATAAGATAATCCCATTCTATGCCTTAAAACATCATGGCAAACAGCTCTAACATCTTCGGGAATAACATATCCTCTGCGTTTAACAAAGGCGAAAGCTTTGGAAGTAATAGCCAGATTAATGCTTGCACGGGGCGAGCTTCCATAATTGATCATGCTTTTAAATTTCTCCAGTTTATATCTTTCAGGATATCGTGTGGCAAATACAATATCAATAATGTATTTTTCAATTTTTTCATCCATATAAACGTCTTTTACTACTTCTCTTGCCCTGATAATGTCTTTTGGTTTAAGAACAGTATTTGCTGTTGGAAATTGTTTTGCAATGTTTTGCCTCATAATTATTTTTTCTTCTTCTTCGTTGGGATAACCAATAACTATTTTTAGCATAAACCTGTCAACCTGAGCTTCGGGTAAGGGATAAGTGCCTTCCTGCTCAATTGGATTTTGTGTTGCAAGCACTAAAAAGGGTTCTTCGAGTTTATAAGTTTCCGAACCAATTGAAACCTGCCTTTCCTGCATGGCTTCGAGTAAAGCGCTTTGAACCTTTGCAGGGGAACGGTTTATTTCATCAGCCAAAACAAAATTTGCGAAAACAGGGCCTTTTTTTACCGTAAATTCTTCTTTTTTATGACTGTAGATCATTGTGCCAATCAAATCGGCCGGAAGCAAATCTGGTGTAAACTGGATACGATTGAATTTTGCATCAATTGTATTAGCCAGTGTTGTTATGGCAAGTGTTTTTGCTAAACCAGGTACACCTTCCAACAATATGTGGCCGTTCGATAATAAACCAATTAACAAGCTGTCAATTAAATGCTTTTGCCCGACTATTACTTTTCTAATTTCAGTGGTTACCGAATCGATAAAAGCACTTTCTTTTTGAATTAAATCGTTGATCACCTTAATATCAGTATGTTGATTCATAGTTGTAATTATTTAATCATTTAGTATTTTAATAATTAGTTTTTAATTGACACATTCTATTAAAAACCCTACAAAAATCTTAATTTTAGGGTGATTTTTAAAGTTAAATTATGTTAAAATATTCAAATATTTTTAAAAAATTTATTGACAATCAACAATTAATAATAAAATAATGCAACGATATTTTATTCAACTTTCATACCTGGGTACAAATTATAATGGATGGCAAATTCAGCCGAATGCAATTACTATTCAGGAATTAATAAATAAAGCTTTTACTACTATATTAAAAGAAGAGATAAATACAGTTGGTGCCGGAAGAACTGACACGGGTGTTCATGCCAAATATTTTATTGCCCATTTTGATTCTAATAAATCCAATCTGCATCATAATGACAAAATAACCTATAACCTGAATTGTATTTTACCCGATGACATTGCCATTAAGAAGATATTTAAAGTAAATAATAATAATCATGCACGGTTTGATGCAATTTCCAGGACATATCAATATTTTATATCTAACATCAAAGATCCATTTAACAAAGATTTCAATTATTTACTTTTCGCTAAATTAGATGTGGATTCGATGAACAAGGCCAGTAAAATATTATACGAGTACGAAGATTTTACAAGTTTTAGCAAGTTGAATACAAATGTTAAAACAAATAATTGTATAATTATTGAGGCTTTTTGGGACGAAAATCATGATGGGTTATGCTTTACAATAAAGGCAAACAGATTTTTAAGAAATATGGTTCGCTCTATTGTCGGGACAATGATTGAAATTGGTCTTCACAAAATAACTTTGGATGATTTCAGAAAAGTTATTGAACAAAAAGACAGAAGCTACGCTGGTACATCGGCCCCTGCAAAAGGCTTGTTTTTAACTGATATTGAGTATCCTTATAAACTAGAATAAGTAGATTTTGAATGAACAAAATATATTTAAATCTGTTTCTTTAAAGTTATGCTGAAAAGAAATATATATATTTTATTCATATTTTTATTATTATTATTATTGGAAATGAACCTTAATTCGTGTTCAAATAATTCGTCCCAAAAACTGGATACTGCCACATTTGGAGCAGGGTGTTTCTGGTGTGTTGAAGCTATTTTTCAGCAATTAGAAGGTGTAGCTAAGGTTGAATCGGGCTATGCTGGCGGACATACTAAAAATCCAACATACCAAGAAGTATGTTCCGGAAACACCGGTCATGCAGAAGTGTGCCAGATAACCTATAATCCTGAAATAATAAGTTTTGATGAATTATTAGAAGTTTTTTGGCAAACACACAATCCAACAACTCCAAACAGACAAGGAAATGATATAGGAACTCAATACCGTTCAATTATTTTATATCATAATAATACTCAAAAAGAAAAAGCTGAATATTATAAAAAAGAATTAATTAGTTCGGAGATATATAAGAATCCGGTGATTACTGAAATCGAGGCTTTTACAGTTTTTTATAAAGCTGAGAATTATCATCAGAATTATTATAACCTTAATATTGATAAACCGTATTGTACTTTTGTAATTACTCCGAAAATTGAAAAATTTAAAAAAGTATTTAAAAATAAAATAAAGCAAAAGCACTAGAAGTTTTAATTTTGTTATTTTTAC
>JAFGQQ010000427.1 GCA_016935595.1 Bacteroidales bacterium | reverse complement strand
TAAAGTAGTGTGGAAAGAACTGTGTTTTGCACCTTTAAACGATTCGCAATTCCATCCACCGTCGTGCATTTGTTGTTCGAATAAAAATCTGGCCAAATCATCTAATCTTTTATCATCAATCCTGAAATAACTGAGAATTGATAAAATCATACCTGTAACACATGTTTCGCTGTGCTTGAGCGAGCCAAAATAATTAATTCCGCCATCTCGATAATACCCTTTATCAAGTAATATTTCTGCACCTTTTCTGGCATGGACATTATCCTGATTCAACCCTAACCTTCTTAAAATTAATAAGGTATAAGTTGTTGAAATCCATTTTGGAGAATATAAACCCTTTGCCCATGTCCCTTCCGTATCTTGTTTTGCAAGCAATTTATTTCCCCAGCCTTCTAATGAAATTTTATTTTGTTCAGTTTTTATTTCACCCTCTGTTGCATTTAAAATGTCCCTTTTTACATGGTACCTGATTGAAGGATCGCCATTGAACAGCCAATTAATATTATCTTTAGAAATCTTCATTATAATTAATTTTTTATTTATTTTGTTCAACTGTACAAAAAGTTATTAAAGTAAATAAATTATTTTTATATCATTATTTTGTTTATTACTCGATTACTTAAATACTTTCTGTTAAATTGAAATTATAAATAAAATACATAGTGAAATATATGACTTTTTTTATAAATTTTTGTATATTTATATGTTTGCAAACCAGATGATTATAAAAAGTTGCGAATAACATCTTGGCAGAGGAAATGATTTGAAAAAAAAAGATAATATTTTATAACAGATAGTGGATAAAAAGACACATACTTTAAAAAAAATTGAAGAGAAATACAATTTTGCCCTTGAAGCAGCAAATGTGGGAATTTGGGAATGGCATTCATCTAAAGATAAATTATATTTAAGCCCAAGATATTTTTTACTATTAGGATATAAACCTAATGAATTAGAACCTTCTTTTAAAAACTGGAAAGAACTTATTCATCCGGAAGATTTACAATTTGCAGAAGAAAAATTAAAAAATTGCATAGATAATTTAACAGATAGGTATCAATTGGAAGCCAGGTTTAAAACTAAAGAAAATAACTGGGTTTGGATGAATATAAATGGAGGTATTGTTGAAAGAGACCATAAAGGGAAAATTATAAAAATGATAGGAACCATACAAGATGTTACCGAAAGAAAATTGGCTGAACAAAATTTAATAGAGAATGAAACAAAACTCATTAAGTCGAATGAAAAATTAAAAAATGTAAATAACGCTCTAATAAAAATTAATAAGGAATTAGTTCAGTCAAAAATAAATGCAGAAAAAAGCGATAAATTAAAATCAACATTTTTAGCGAATATGTCCCATGAAATCAGGACGCCAATGAATAGTATCCTGGGATTCTCAGCTTTGTTAAAAAGAGGAAATATTCCCATAGAAAAAAGAAAACATTACATTAATATTATTCATAATCAAGGAAAACAACTCATTCAAATAATCAATGATATTATTGATATTTCAAAAATTGAGTCGAATGAGTTAACTATTTTTCCTGTGGATTTTAATCTTAACGAGAGGTTAAACGAAATAGTCGAAATATTTATTAAGGAAAGTGAAAAGCTGAATAAGCATAAAATAGCATTTATAAAAGAATTTGATATGAAGGATGAAACAAGCGAAATTTATGCCGATGCAGCAAGGTTACAACAAATTTTTTATAATTTAATAAGTAATGCTTTAAAATTTACAAATGAAGGGTATATAAAGGTTGGGTACTTAGTAGATAAGATAAACAATAATAAAATATTGAGATGCTTTGTTCAAGATACCGGAATTGGTATTTCAAAAGAAAATATGAAAATTATTTTCGATCATTTTCGGCAGGTTGATAGTTCTGATTCAAGAAAGTACGGGGGAACAGGTTTGGGTTTGGCTATCTCGAAAGGATTGGTTGAATTAATGGGTGGAAAAATATGGGTAGAATCAAAGATTAATAAAGGATCCACTTTTTTCTTTACTTTTCCTTATATTATAAAGATAAAACATAAAGAATCTAAAATAAAAGAAACAACAGAAAAACTTTCATTTTCATGGATTGATAAAAATATACTTATTGTTGAGGATGATTTGATCAGTTATGAATATCTCCAAGAAATTTTCCAGGATACTAAAGCAAATTTAATTCATGCTGAAAACGGTCCGGATTCCATAAAAATATGTAAACAGCGGAATGATATTGACCTGATATTGATGGATATACAATTACCTGATATAAACGGTTATGAAGCTACCAGGAAGATTAAATCAATTCAAAAAAGTATACCTATTATTGCTCAAACTGCCTATGCTTTTGATGAAGACCGTGAAAATTGTCTGGCAGCCGGTTGTGATGATTACATATCTAAACCTATAGATAAAGATCTTCTTCTAAATAAAATTGATAAAATATTTAAAAGCACCAGAAAATTTTAAAAACTTAAATATTTATAATTCTTCAAAATATTCAAATCCGTCAATAATATCCAGATAAACACCATTAAATCCTTTGCCAATGATTTTATCCAAATAAGCCGAACCATTGCCAAAAATAATTGACTGCCATTCTTTGTCCCAATATCTTACTTTAAAGTTGCCTTCCCAATCAGGATTTTCATCATATAACCACTCCGGATCCCCTTTTTCCCAGTCATTGTTCCAATAATACCTGTAATCTTCCGCTTCGCCAATGCTCATATATGAAATTACTAACCTCTTACCTCCATTTGCTTTATTTTTTAATTGCTCTATTTCTGTATTTGTAAATTCTTCATTTTCATTAAAAAAATAGTCCATTATAATTAAATCGTAATTAGTTGAAGTAACAGCATTAATAAAATCAGATTTTGAAGAATAATCTTCAGGATTAATAAGATATAAGAAATTACTGATTTCAGATAATGAAGAAATTTCATTGTCATTCTCACCATAGGGTTTTGAAGGATAATCAGGAATATTATCTAACTCCCTGTGATTTGCAGCAAATGAAATATAGGCTTTTTGGTTACTTTTTGAATATGAATCATCCATTTTATCATGATCGCTGCAATAGTCAGTTACTAATATTTCAACGCCTTCATCTTTAGCAATGTCTAAGAAATTCTCCATATAGTCAGTTTCATCGTCAGGTGTGGTCCTATTGTCCCTGTTATAGCCATAATATAAATCTTCTCTGCCCTGTCCGTCAATTGCGTTTAGATATGTCAAGTCGGGATTGCCATTTTCTTCACCGTTTATAGTTATTAATTCCTGTCCGTTTTGCGGAATAATAATAAAGTCAGGATTTTGCTGCCTGGAATATTCACTAATTGCCTGAACAAAATCTTTCATTTCCTGCTTAAAGTCAATCCCCTCCAGACTAGGATCATCTTTATTACAAGTTATTATGGATATTCCTGAAATTACAATAAAGGCTTTAAAAAATAAATTTTTCATTTTCAATAATTTAGATATTAAAATTTTAATAAATTTATAAATATTTTAAATAAAAATTTTATAATTAGGTTACTTTTTATATTCACAGATATAAAATAATGAAATAAGAATTTTTAAAACTTATAAAAATTATCTTATTTTAGTGAATGAAAAAATTGTTTAATTAAATCTTAGAAATCATGAAAAAATTATTATTAATTGGTTTAGTAGCATTATTTACAGCAAGCTTGATTGCACAAGAACCGGAAGCAAAAACAGTGGAATCAAAATCAGGTACTATCGAAAAATCGAGAGGCGAGGATCCAAACATCGTGTCTGAAAGGCCAACAACCGACGAACCTGCTCCACAACCTGATGAAGCAACTCGCGGCTCATATTGCAAAGTGATAGTTGATAACTGGACAGGCTATGCAATTGATGTTTATGTTGATGGTGAATATGCTGGTACAGTTGGTTCATGGAGCGATGGCTATACCTGGGCAATTGAAGGCAAAACTAAGCTTTATGGCCGTTCAACAGGTGGAACTTTAACCTGGGGTCCTGTTTATGTTGATTGCTATTATTCACATACATGGAAACTAACCCAATAAAATTTTAGTAAAAATTTTAAAAGAACATAATCAATTGGTTATGTTCTTTTTTTTTTAATTTTATATATAATTAACATCTTACCTATGACAAAGAAATATTATACTTTTTTAATTATTTTGCTTACAAGCACTATTTCTTTTCATTCCCAGTCAATTTCTGAAATACTTGAAAATTCATTGAGTTCGGTAGTCACAGTTGCCGTATATGAAAAAAGCTATGCGAAAAAATCGCTTGGTTTCAGAGGAGAAAAAGTGTCGGATATTGCCTATAAAAAAGCCCTGGATATGGCTGGGGCCGTAGGTTCAGGTTCCGGCTTTGCTATACAAAGAAACGGGAAGAAATTCATAATTACTAATGCACATGTTATAGAAATAGCTTCAGATAATCCGGGCAGTATTTATGTTTTTACTATCAATCGTAATAAATACGAAGTTAAAATTGTTGGTGGTGATTCATTTTATGACATTGCTGTTTTAGAATTTGTCGACCAGCCTGGCAGCGAACTTACTACAATCGATTTTAAAAAAGAAGAAAGTCGTATTGGTGAAACTGTGTATGCCATAGGTAATCCTTTGGGAGAATATCCGTATTCGGTTACAAATGGTATAATTAGCGCTAAGAACAGGGTAAGGGGCGGGCGTACCGGAAAATTCGGCTTTTTACAAACAACAGCAACTGTTATTTGGGGTAATAGTGGTGGACCGCTTGTTGATGTTAATGGTAAAGTTGCAGGTATAAACTCACAAATTGCTTTTGCCACGGCACCTGATGGTACTGATGTATGGCAATCGCAAATTAATTTCGCTCTTGAAGCAGGTATAGCTGAAAAAATTGTGGATGATATTTTGAAATATGATGGCAGGGTGGTCAGGTCATATTTCGGATTGGAATTATCACAAAAATACACTTATGAATATACCGGTGATGGCGAATTCGATTATGTTCTACAGGATGAATTTCCCATATTAACAGGTGTTATTCCGAATTCTCCGGCTGCCGGCAATTTGGATAATTACACAGGATATAATCTCCTGTCTATTAATAATACTGAAATACAAAACATTGAAGAAGCTCTTGGCGAACTTGAAAAAATATTACCAAACCAGGAAACTTCGTTTATATTATCAAATGGATATGATGAAAAAACAGTGAAAATTATTCCTATCGAACTTAAAACCTATCAATTGGAGAATATTGCAAAATATGTAATTGATAAAGATCAGGAAATTGATATGGATATTAACAGTCAACAGGTAATCTTTACAAGGTTGGATGAAAATATATATAAATATGAAGAAGAAAAATTCAGTAAATATGGTTCATCAACAACAAGTTCTTCTTCATCCTCTTCTTCAGAACAATATCAAAAAGTTGCAGGGACAGGTTATTATGTTCTGGCTGCCGGTATATATAATGATGATTACCAGGATATGTGGCGCATTGAAGATCATAAAGACCTTGGTGCTGCTTTGAAAATATGCGGTTTGGCCGGCACAATAGATTTCTATATGTTAGAAGAAGGAAAATCGGAAGACGATATTGAATTATACAGGCAATACCTTTCGGGTGATGAGAACATCTGGCAACCTACATTATGGTATTGATACATTTTGTCTATTTAGTGTTTATAAAAAATCACTTCGGTTTAAAAATAATAAATCTCAAAACACAATTCTTTAATATTCAAACAGTTTTGAAAATTGAATTTTTATAATTGGAATTTATTTGAAATTTGTGTATTGTTTTTTAGAGTTTTCTTACAGACACTATTTATTCCTTTCAAGGTATTTCACAACCTCTTTCTTTATTGCTATAATATGTTCAGGTGTGGTGCCGCAACAGCCGCCAACAATATTTGCCCCGGCTTTAATTAAATCAATAACTTTTTCAGCCATTTTTTCAGGTGTTTCAAGGAAAACAGTCTTCCCTTCAATAACTTTTGGTGCTCCTGCGTTTGGTTGTGCAATTATTGGAATATTACCATTTGTTTTTCTTATTAATTTGACGATTTCGATTATTTCATCAATTCCATTACCACAATTTGTGCCGATTATATCAACACCTGTATCAATAATTGTATTTGTGAACTCTTCGGGCGAAACGCCCATCATTGTCCGGTATTCACCTTCTGCAGTTTTTTCAAAAGTAAATGTGCAGATTATTTCCAGATTTGTATTTTCTTTAGCTGCTTTTATTGCGACAGAGGCTTCATCCAGCGCTGACATGGTCTCGATACAGGCTGCATCAGCGCCTCCTTTCTCCAAAGCAATAGCTTGTTCTTTAAATGCCTCGTATAATTCTTCTTCTGTTACATCACCCATCATTAGTATTTTTCCGGTAGGACCAATTGATCCAATAACATATCCCTTATCTGCCATTGCTTTCCGGGAAATTTCCGCAGCTTTTTTATTCAATTCAAAAACCTTGTCATGTAAACTAAAATGCTGAAGCTTAAAACGACTTCCGCCAAAACTGTTTGTCTCAATTAAGTCTGATCCGGCTTTGCAATAACATTCGGCAATGTCAAATACTTCATCTTCATGGTCGATACACCAAGCTTCGGGACATTCGCCGGTTTTTAATCCTTTTTTTTGCAAAAAAGTACCCCATGCTCCGTCCGAAACTAATATTTTCTTTTTTTGTAATGCTTTCAGAATTGAATTCATTTTAATTATATTGAGATTTATATTTAATTCTTGTTATTAAAGAATCTTCAGGCACAAAATACAAAATAAGGTTAAAGTATCAAAATGCATTTTTATTTCAGGAAGAAAAATATTATATTGTATATATTATTAACTATAAAAATTATAAAAATGAAAGGAATTGTATTATTTGTTTTGATGATTATATCTACACTAATAAGTGCACAAGAAGAAATTGAAGGATATGGGAATTGGAAATGGGGAACTTTATATACAGATGTGCAGGATGAGTTAGTTCCTTCTACTAACAAAATACCAGGATTTAAAGCATATGAAAAAAAGAACGAAACGCTTGAATTTGAAGGGCTTAAAGCCAGATTAATTAGCTATGCTTTTAAAAATGGAGAATTCGTTGGAATTAACATCGGATTATTTTCAGAGGATTTAGAAAAAATTGTTGAAATATTTACCGGGAAATACGGTGAACCTTTGAAAACAGAGACTCCTTTTTTAACTAATTATGAGTGGCACATCAATTCGGCAGATATTTCAATTACCAATCTACCTTCATCAGGCAATGAAGGTTTAGCGGTTGGAATAAAAAGGAAGAAATAAATAGAGTAATAATTATTTATTAATGTGAATTAAGAGTTGAAAGTTTTAAGCATTGTAAATAAGTCTTTGAGTATCTTGGTGTTTTTGTGTTTTGGTGGCAAAAAGCT
>JAFGQQ010000426.1 GCA_016935595.1 Bacteroidales bacterium | reverse complement strand
TTTTTTTACAACTTAGGTTTTGAAAGATCCTTTTTTAAATTTTTCAAAATAGCTTGTAATAAATGAGTAACAAACATCAAGAAGTCTGGAACGGTTGTTTAAAAATAATAAAAGACAATGTTCCATCCATTAGTTTTCGAACCTGGTTTGAACCTATTGTTCCGTTAAAACTGGAAAGGAATATATTAACAATCCAGGTGCCAAGTCCTTTTTTCTATGAGTATCTCGAAGAGCAATACATTAACATTCTTCGAAAAACTCTCCGTAAACAATTAGGAGAGGATGCAAAATTAGAATATAGCGTTGTTATGGAAAACAACGGCTTTATAAACACAAAGCCCTATACTGTGAAATTCCCGGCTAAAACAAAAACTGAGGTTAAAAATAATCCGGTGAATTTGCCTTTAAAAGACTCCCAAAATGAAATTAAAAATCCGTTTGTTATTCCGGGAATAAAAAAATTGGAGATTGACCCTCAATTAAACATTTCAAATTCATTCTCAAATTTTGTCGAGGGAGAATGTAACAGACTAGCTAGATCGGCAGGTTTTGCTGTAGCTAAAAATCCTGGCGGAACGGCCTTTAATCCTCTTTTAATATATGGTGAATCAGGACTTGGTAAAACACATTTGGCTCAGGCAATTGGGATTGAAGTGAAAGAAAGATATCAGGATAAAACAGTTCTTTATGTAAATGCAAGTAAATTTCAAACTCAATTTGTTGAATCAATAAGGAACAATAATAAGAATGATTTTATTCATTTTTATCAAATGATTGATGTATTAATTCTAGATGACGTTCATGAGTTTGCAGGAAAGGAAAAAACACAAGATACTTTTTTTCACATATTTAACCATTTGCATCAATCTGCTAAACAGTTAATCCTTACTTCAGATAAAGCTCCGGTAGAATTACAGGGAATGGAACAGCGTTTATTATCCAGGTTTAAATGGGGATTATCAGCCGACCTTCAAAAACCTGATTTTGAAACCAGGATTGCTATTTTGAAACAAAAAATTTATAATGATGGAATTGAAATAAGCGATGAGGTATTAGAATACATAGCATCTCATATTACCGATAACATAAGGGAATTAGAAGGAGCATTAATTTCATTACTGGCGCAATCAACTTTAAATAAAAAAGAAATTACACTTGACCTGGCTAAAGTTATGATTGATAAGTTAGTGAAAAATACAAAAAAAGAACTAACTATCGATTATATACAAAAAGTTGTATGCGATTATTTTAATTTATCGCCCGAAATGATTCATGCAAAGACAAGAAAGCGTGAAATAGTGCAGGCCAGACAAATTGCCATGTTCTTTTCCAAGAATTTAACGAAGTCATCACTTGCTACGATTGGCGCGAAAATCGGAGGTAAAGATCATGCAACAGTTTTGCATGCCTGTAAAACAGTTAATAATTTATATGATACCGATAAAAGGTTCAGATTTCAAATAGAAGAGCTTGAAAAGAAATTAAAGATTTAATAATAATAATGGGGCTGTCTTAAAAGTCTTAAGTTTAAGATAATGCCACAAAAACTCAAGGGCTCAAAGAGACACAAAAATTTAAATATCAGTATATTATGATTTAGTGAATCTTCGTGTTTTCGTGTCCCCGCCTGCCGAAGTGAAGCGGCGGGCAGATTGGTGGCTGAAAATAGACTTTTGAGACAGCCCCTTTTTTATTTTATTCTGATGATAACAGATACATATAATACCATTAAAGCTCCTTCAAAAGGTATATATAAAGAAAAAGGCAGTAAATTTCTATCCTTTGCCTATCCAATATTTTCAGAAGATGATTTCAAAAAAATACAGAAAGAAATAAATAAAGAATATCATGATGCACGTCACCGGTGCTTCGCTTATAAAATAGGCATAGAGAATTATTTTAGGGTAAATGATGATGGTGAGCCTACTAATTCTGCCGGTAAGCCTATATTGAGTCAAATTCAATCAAAAGAATTAACAAATATTTTAATTTATGTGGTCAGGTATTTTGGAGGCACGTTACTTGGAGTTGGCGGTTTAATTAATGCTTATAAATTGGCTGCTTTAAACGCGATAAATAATGCAATAATAATTACAAAAACAGTTAATGATTTATATAAAATAACCTTTCAATATGAAATAATTGGTGATGTGATGCGCATCTTAAAAGAAGATAATATAGAACAATTCGACCAGGATTTCGCCCAAAGATGTGAATTAAAATTTAGAGTTAGAAAACGTGATACAATGCAACTAATTAAGAAATTTGATCGGTTAAAAAATATCAAATGCCAATACTTAAAAACAGAATGAAAAAAATATTTTTATATGAAACCCACATGATTAATAAAACACAAACAATACAATATTATTTTAATCATGTGGGTTCCATCATACCATACAAATTTTAAAAAAAATATGATGAAAAATAAAAGCTTAGTTTCAATTAATGACTATACTAAAGATGAATACCTTAGAATAATAGAACTTGCTGAAGAATTTGAAAAAAATCCAGATCAGAATTTACTTCAAGGAAAGGTTGTAGCAAGTTTATTTTTTGAACCCTCTACACGTACAAGGCTTAGCTTTGATAGTGCTGTAAAAAGATTGGGAGGGAAAGTTATTGGATTTTCTGACGCTGGTTCATCAAGTGTCACAAAAGGTGAAACATTGAACGATACCATAAGAATAGTATCTAATTATTGCGATTTAATTGTTATGAGGCATCCTTTAGAAGGGAGCGCCAGGTATGCAAGTGAAGTAGCTTCAGTGCCTATTATTAATGCCGGCGACGGTGCAAATCAGCATCCTACTCAAACACTGCTCGATATGTATTCAATAATGAAAACCCAGGGAACTTTAG
>JAFGQQ010000425.1 GCA_016935595.1 Bacteroidales bacterium | reverse complement strand
CAACTGACACGGATAACCGTCATTACGAGGAATTCCGATGGCTATCGGAATGACGAAGTAATCTGCACATATTTATTGAGATTGCTTTGTCGTCCTTCGTCCTCCTCGCAATGACGGGATAATTTAAGGTTTTAGGTTATGAATTTCTTATAATACATGGCTCTTTATAGCGCATAAAGGTTCAAAAGACTACTCTACAGGAATATAAATTTCACTTTCCGATTGTTCGTTATTTGGGCCCAGGCATTTTTCACCGTAGTATTCGAAATTAAACGGTAAGGTAAGTTTATAATTGGTGTCGGGCAAAAATTGGGTGTATATATACCGGTAGGTATATCCTACTTTGCTGGCCAACCCTTTGTGTACAAATTTTAAATACCTTCCTTTCGGAATGATTTTTACCACAAATAAAGGATTGACACTTTCTGCTTTGTTTACTTCTGCCCCGATAAAAAAATACATGCCCCCTAATTCTTGTTTGCCGGACCAATACTGAACCTGGTAAAATCGTGCGGGTTGAATTATATGCTCAATTGTTTGGGCTTCATTTGTAAATCGCATCCATTCTTTCGATAAATCATTAACTTCTTTATCGTCGCTTACAAAAAAAGAAATTCCTACAAGTACCTTCTCATTCAATTCAACCAATTCAGGGGGTTGATTTCGGGCTTTGTCCGACTGATAAATATATTCGGGCGTGATGGGATTTACCAAGGGTAATAAAGCAAGGGAATATCCGTTCCGGATATCAGTCGGGTTTATGTGAAAATGGTTGCGAAAAGCACGGGAAAATGTTTCGGGGCTCCCAAACTGGTAATCATAGGCTATATCGGCAATTTTTGTTTTTGTGTTTTTTAATTCATAAACGGTTTCGGTTAACCGCCGCTGTTGTATGTAATTTTTGGGAGAATTGCCTGTTACACTTTGAAACAACCTAATAAAGTGATATAAAGAATAACACACTTCTTGCGATACTTTAAAAACACTTAATTCGGTTTTTAAATTGTTCTCGATATATGTTATGGCTTTTAGTATTATTTCTTTATTGGTCATATTTATGGTAAAAAAATTAACCGCAAAGGCCGCCAATGAACTAATAAAATAAAATTCTTAGCCCATTTTTCTACTTCTTCGCGATCTTTGCGGTTAAAATAAACAATTTTTAGAAATTAAACTCATCCTGCCAGTTAAAAGATTCTCCTTCTTCATACCACTTTGGCCAATGGCTGCACCAGTCCGGAACATTGCAATTTTTTATGCGTTCGGTATTATGATAGGGTTTAATGTCTATTACCGGGGTGCCATTTTCGGCATCGATATAAGGTGTATAAATTATACCCTTTTCATAATCAATTTTCATTACTGCTATTGTTGAAATAAGGACAGGATTTGGCCTCACCTCCGAACGTGTTGCAAAAACACCTAATTTATCGGGCCCTTTTGTATAGGGTTTTTCAATAACTGTTATTTTCCTGTTTTCAGGAGATATGGAAAGATGCCCCCACCAAACTACCTGAAGATGGCTAAACCCTTCAATATTTGTTAAGGCAGGTATATACTCTTTTTGTAATTGTATTGAAAATGTATACCCTTTTGCATTTACAATACCTATTGGTTCAATTTGAATTTTATTGTCCATTTTTATTCATTTTAATTATAAATTAGTTAAATATTACCGGTAATCTGGACAAAAATAGGTTTATTTCGATCCTAAAAATTGACTAAACTTGCTATTTTAGGACTAAAAATTGATAATTATTGCTGATTTCTATTAGGTGAAATATTTCTTGTATAAAATTACGGTACATAAACCGGTGTTACAACATATGGATAATCTGTTGCACGTAATTTTATGTTGCCTTTGTGCAATGAAAGGTTAAGTTTGGTTCCCCCTTTATTTACAATACCTTCGCAATATATTCCGGTGTATTTTTTCAGTTCAGAATTTGGTATTTTTTTCTTCTTAATGGTATTATCTCCTGTTTTTATTGTAGCATTTTTTAAAACAAAATCGGACATCACTTTCCCGGACAACACATTTAATGCTAAATCCATATTGGTATAATACGGCAATAAAAACTCAATATCGCCATTTATTAAATTAACTGTTGAATGATTGTCTTCTTTAAAGACGGAATAATCAATACTATAATAACCGTAAAAACCTGACAATACTAAAGGCCCGGTGTAATTCGTAATTTTTATATTTGAAATGAAGGTATTAATATCCAACTCATTTTTCATGTTTTTAATAATTATTTGGTTGAATATTTCTTCTTTCGGAATAGAATAAAAAGTATCTGTAAGATTTTGAAAATCATTGCTAATTTTTAATTTCTTATCTCTTGGAATATCGATTGAATAACTTGCCAATAAAGATTTTTCGTTTGCCGGGAAAACAATTAATGTCTCGTTATTATATTCAAAATTCAACCCTAACTGAGTATTATCGGTTTTGTATTTTTTAGCTGACTTATCGAATAATAAATTTTTAGGACTTTCCGGGTCTGTGCGCTCAATTATTATTCTATCCGATTTGTTCCCGTTTATGTGTATTTGACCATATAAATTATAAATTTCAATGCGTTTGATGTTATCAATTTCTTTTTCCAATTTCTGAGAATAGGTACTAAAAGAAATTAATATAATAGTAAAAATAAATAGTATAGTTTTCATAATTAATAATTTAATAGTTAATAATTAAATTCAAACTAAAGTATGGCCATAATATCAGTTTAATATATAATTACTTATATAAGTCTTTTTAATCCATTTTGTGCATATTGTTTTACAATATTGTTCGCGTTTTCGTTGTTTACAATTTTTAGAAGCGATTCAACAGCTTGTTTTTCATGTATTTGAACAATAAAATTAATCAATTCGATTTGTACCATAGGTTCTGCCTGGTTTTTAAGCGATTCTATTAAAATTGCTTTTACTTTTTCCTGGTTACTGTATTTAAATAAAGCCTTTGCTGCTGCTAATCTCACATTAACATTATCATCGTTATTTAAGATACCGGCAAGTATATTTAAAAAATCATCATCAATAATTGTTTCTC
The DNA here is from genome assembly GCA_016935595.1 of Bacteroidales bacterium. The sequence continues at coordinate 3,129 of JAFGQQ010000425.1, read as the reverse complement.
CATTAAAATAACTAATTGCCTGAATTTTTGCGCTAATTGTTTGTTCTTTTAAAATCAATGCTGTATAAGAGTGCTTCAATTCCAATATTTCTTCTGTATGTTTTGGGTTATTGTTAATTTGACTAAAATAAAATCCAAAAAAGCTTCCCGTTATAAATAATAAAATCCCTGCAGCTACCCGAAAACCATTGTAATAAAAATTTTTCAAGTTCATTTTTTTGTTTCGATTTATCTTTTCTAACTCAAGTTTTGCTAAAAAACTGTTATATAAGTCATTATCGGCCTCAACCTGCTTAATATTTTGTATTTTTTCCAATAATTCTTTAAACCCGGCAAATTCAGTGCTACAGTTTTTACACTCCTTCAGGTGATTAAAAAAATCCTGTTTGATTTGAGGATTAACACTTTCCTTATCCTCAATTATATCAATAAACCAACTTCTACTATTTTCACAATTCATGATTATTCGGTTAATTCTGTTTTAAAATATATCTCCCGTAATTTGTTTAAAGCCCGGTACAGTTTATTTTTCAGTGCTGCATCAGAAATATTATACATTTTAGCAATTTCATTATTTTTAAAACCAGAGAATTTGCTTATGATTATCAATTCTTTATATTCGTCGGGCAATTTATATATGGCAGAAAAAAGCAATTTATCTTCCTCCGGGTTATAATTGCTTTCATTACAAATATTGTTTTCTATGTAATTTAAACTTTCATTGTGTTTTTGTCTTCTTTTATATTCGGTATAAAACATATTTCGCGCTATTTTAAATATCCAATATTTAAAAATCATGTTTTGTTTAAATGATTTTTTATACGTAATTATCCGGATAAACAGTGATTGGGTCAAATCACGGCTGTCGTCAATATTACCGGTCATTCTAAAGAAGTAATTCAGTATTTGGTTGCAGTAACGCTTATATAAGAAAGTAAGTAAATCAATGTTACCTTGTTTTACCCCTTCCATAATATTTTCATCTGAGATATTTTCCACGATAAAATTATTGTTTATAATAAATACCGATAAAAATCAGAAAAGTCTCGCAGAAACCTAAAAATTTTTTATGCCTAAAAACAATACATTTTGCAGGTTAATTATCTTCCTGGTGCCATTCGGCATAAGATGTAGCTGTTTCGGCTAGTCTAAGACTGTGCAGTTTAATATTTTCAGGAAGTTTCTTTTTTATACGCCTTGCAAAGTCGGTAATTAAGTTTTCGCATGTTGGCTGGTAATTTACTACTTCGTATTTTTCGAACATCTGTTCTACCTTTTGCATAAATTGGTGAGGGGCATCCTGGTTAACTACAACCGAATGATCAAATTTATTAATTATTACTTCGTTTATTAGTTTTTTTAAATCACCAAAATCAATTAGCATACCCAGTTTTGAATCCTTTTTTTGTTCAGAGGGTTGGCCTATAACAGTAACAAACAGTTTATACGAATGGCCGTGAATATTTTTACAAGGCCCGTCGTAATTCCATAATGCATGGGCCATTTCAAATTCAAATTCTTTTGTAATGCGTATTACAGGCATAAATTATATATAAAATGGCATAATACTTATCTTGTGCATTGTGTTACACAATCAATTATATTACTAAGCTTATCGTGTTTAAGAAAATAGTAAGTGTTTTTCCCATCACGTTTTGACCCTAATACCCCCTTATCCTTTAATATTCCAAGATGATGCGAAGCTGTTGATTGCTCAATTTTTAGAAGTTCGTATATATTGGTAACTGTTAATGATTTACCATTTTCAAGAAATGCTAAAATAGCAATACGCATCGGGTGGGCAATAGCTTTTAGTATATTGGCAGCTTCTTCAAGTTGCTCAATTTTAATGTTTTTGATTTCCATCACCACAAATTTTTATTCATAAATACAAATATATAAATAATTATGAATTATTTGCCCTTTATTTTCAGAACCTGGAAACTTTTGAGTTTTATTGCTATCTTTGATTCAAAGAAAAAAATGAACATTACGCTAAGTGATATAAAAAGACCTGTCCAGACAGAAATGGAAGAATTTGATAAGTATTTCAAATCTTCCTTGAAATCCGGGATTCCTTTACTTAATGTAATTATACAATTTCTTTTAAAACGAAAAGGCAAACAAATCAGGCCCCTGTTTGTATTTCTTACCGCAAAGCTTCATGGAGAAATAAACCATTCAACTTATGTTGCTGCTGCTATGATTGAACTATTGCACACCGCCACATTAATTCATGATGATGTTGTAGACGAGTCGATGGAGCGAAGAGGATTTTTTTCGATAAACGCCTTATGGAAATCAAAAATTGCAGTTCTATTAGGCGATTTTTTATTGGCAAAAGGATTGCTGGTAGCTGTTGAAAACAAAGAGTATGAGATGTTAGAAATTTTATCAAATGCTGTTAAGGAAATGAGCGAAGGTGAAATTTACCAACTGCAAAAAACAAGAAAACTGAACATAACAGAAGAAGATTATTTTAAAATAATAAAGCAAAAAACAGCCAGTTTAATGGCATCTTGTGCTGTTTGCGGTGCAAAATCGGCCGGAAAAACCGATGAAATACTCCAAAAAATGAAAGATTTTGGCGAAAATATTGGTATTGCATTTCAAATTAAAGATGACTTACTTGATTATCAGGAATCTTCACTTATCGGAAAACCTGCCGGAAATGACATTAAAGAAAAGAAAATGACATTGCCACTTATCCATTCATTGGAAAACTCCCAAAAAAAAGAAAAAAGAGAGATTATTAACCTGTTGCACACTAAAAACCATAAGAAAGAAACTATTTATCAAATCCGGAAATTTGTAAAGAATTACAATGGTATTGATTATGCGCAGGAACAGATGCTTAAATATAAAAGTAATGCTTTAAGTATTTTAGATGAATTTAATGATAATGAGGCTAAAAAGTCATTAATAAATTTGGTTGAATTTACCGTTCAAAGAACAAAGTAGTTATATGGTATTTACTGAATTGAAGGTGTCCACCTTCGCAATGCTTCGTTGGACAAAGATTGATTTGTTGATTTAATAAATAATTGATTTCGGTTTTAATACTCTTTTGTATACTTACATTAATATTCATTCCTGCTTTTTTACTAATATGGAAATATTTTTCTATAT
>JAFGQQ010000055.1 GCA_016935595.1 Bacteroidales bacterium | reverse complement strand
GGTGTTGTTTTGCCTGGCCAGCCTTTTATTATTTCAGGCCATAATGATAGCATAGCATGGGGAATGACTAATGTTATGCTGGATGATATTGATTTTTACCTGGAAACGCTTAATGATGATTCGTCAAAATATCTATTAAATGGCGAATGGAAAGATTTAATTATTAAAACGGAAAATATAAAATCAAAATCAGGCAATTCTTTTGAAAAAATAATAAAATTCACCCATCGGGGTCCCATAATCTCGCAGTTCAAGGATATAAGTTCAGAAGCAATATCGATGAAATGGATTGGCAATGAATACAGCAATGAATTAAGAAGCGTTTACCTGTTGAACAGAGCGGATAACTGGGATGATTTTAAAGAAGCAATGAATACATTTAATTCAACAAGTCAGAATATTGTTTATGCCGATTTAAAAAACAATATAGGCTTATATTGTTGCGCAGGCATACCAATTCGTGAAGGAAATGGGATTTTTATTGCACCGGGGGATACAGATAAATACGATTGGCAAGGTCTTGTGCCTTTTAATGAGCGTCCTCATGCATTTAATCCTGAAACAGGTTATTTAATTTCGGCAAATAATAATACAGCACAGGATTATCCTTATCATATAAGTCACTGGTTTCATCCACCAGTACGATTTGATAGAATTAAGGAATTGATAGATTCTATAGACAAATTGTCAATTGAAGATCATATTATGATTCAGACAGATTTTAAATCAAATTATGCAATTAGGATGAATCAGGAGTTTTTAAATAGTTTGAAGAGTGTTGATGACTTGTCAAATAAAGAAAAAGAAGTGCTGTCAATACTTGAAGAATGGGATGGTGTGTATTCTGTTCAAAGCTTGTCGCCCACTATTTTTGAGACTTTGCATATGGTTTTTATCAGAAATATTGTTTTGGATGAAATGGGTGAAGAATTATATAAAGATTTTTTAAAAGAAAAAACTTTTTATTGGAGCGCTGCTATAAATATATTCAAGAATCAAAATAGCAGTTGGTATGATAACCTAAATACGCCTGAGAAAGTAGAGAACTACCGGGATATTTTAAAAACTAGTTACAATGAGACAATTGAAATGTTAAATAAGAAATATGGGAAAAACATTGAAAACTGGAAATGGGGCAAGGTGCATCAATTGGTTTTAAAACACCCTATGGGAACTGTTAAAATTCTTGATAAGTTATTTAATCTTAATTACGGATCATTTGAAGTAGGAGGTTCATATCATACGGTTGCTCCTTATTCTTTTTCTTTTAATAATTTATTTGATGTCATTCATGGTGCATCGGAACGACATATTTATTCCCTGGCTGATTGGGATGAGTCATTAACTGTTATTCCTACGGGGAACCCAGGAATTCCTTCAAGCAAATATTATTGCAATCAAAGTGAATTATATGTAAATAATTTATATCATTCTGATTATATTTCAAGATCTAAAATTGAGAATTCTTATAAATATAAAATAATATTTATTCCGTAATTGAAATTATTATATTTGTTAATTTTTAATTGCTTTATAAAATATTGTCAATATCTATTATTAGTTTTTTAATATTAATAAACCATTTAAAGTTGCTTTAGTATGAAAGGATATATCATCACCTTTTTAACAACATTATTTACATTAATTATTTGCTCAATTACTATATTTACAAGTTGTAAAGGACCTCAAGGCGAGGATGCAAATGAAACTTGTATACAATGTCATAACGATGGCACAACCCTTTTGGCAAGACAATTACAGGCAGCTAATTCGGTTCATTTAACAGGAGGCAATTTCGAAAGGAATAGTTCGGATTGCGCTCCCTGCCATACCCATGAAGGTTTTGTGGAAAGGATATTAACCGGGGACGACACTTCTTCAGTTCCAAAAGATCCAACTGCAATTACATGCCGAACCTGCCATATGATACATATAAATTATGATTCAACGGATTGGGCACTCAGATCAACAGAACCAGTTACTCTATGGACAAATAATGAAATTCTCGATTTAGGTAAATCAAATTTATGCGCAAATTGCCATCAACCCAGAGTGATCAATCCTTTACCAGTATCGAATGGAGCAAATATTACATTAACGTCTTCCAGGTGGGGACCGCATCATAGTCCGCAAGCATCACTTTTTGCAGGAAAAGCAGGGTATGAATATACAGGAGTATCCTATACTTCTTCGGCTCATTCAGCAATGTTACCTGATGCATGTATAACCTGTCACATGGCCGATCCTTACGGAGCACAAGCCGGAGGTCATACTTTCAATATGACCTATGAATCACACGGAAATACGGAATTTAATTTAACCGGATGCTTTAATGGCGGATGTCATAGCTCAGGCGAAGAAGCATTAATTGAAAAAATCGAAATAACCCAGGAAGAAATAGAAGGTTTAATAGATGATTTATATTTAGAATTAGTAGATGCCGATGTAATTGATACATCAAATGGAGGTTCAGTTTTAAAAACTCCTGTTACATTGCCTCCTGATATAGCTGGTGCATATTTAAATTATATTACAATCGAAGAAGACCGTAGTCTGGGAATTCATAATTATCATTATATAAAAGAATTACTTGAAAGTTCAATCGAAGCATTACAATAATCAATAAAATTATTTTAAGAAATCCCTTAATTATATTAAGGATTTTTTTATCGCATATACTTAATTAACAATTCTTAAAATATGTTCTATTTATATTTGAAATTATAAAATTTTTTTATCTCATAAATTCTGAATAACAAATTGATAAGGAAAAATAATAAGAATAATAAGAAATTTTTATGGGAATATCCATGGAGGTATAGAGAAAGTTTTTTAATAGCCATGGAATTATTAATAATTGGCTTTATAATTGAGATTATAGCAAGAGGTAAAGGATTGGTCCTATTACATTGGCCAGTAAATTTAATTGCAGGTTCTTGTTTTATTTTATTATTAATAATATTTTTTATATATTTTAAAAACACTAAATTTTTAAAGTGGCTTTCAAGTGTGCCAACGGCAATAAGCGCGATATGTCTTTTTTGTTTTTTATCATTATTATTAGGATTTTTACCACAATATCCACAAGAAAGACTTAATCTCATTAGTTTAATTGGATTAAATCATATTCAGAGAAGCTGGCCTTTTCTTATATCAGAAATTTATTTATTGATTGTATTAGGTTTTGTGATTCTTAGGAGGTTAAACCCTTTTAATTGGAAAAATATCGGATTTTTCATAAACCATGCCGGTTTGTGGATAACATTATTTTCAATTACACTTGGTAGTGGTGACTTATTAAGATTAAAGCTAAAACTAATTGAAAACGAAAATCCAAAAGACATGGTTGTTGATGATCAATTACGGCTTTATAGATTACCTTTTCAAGTTAAGCTTATAGATTTTGATATAGAGGAATATCCTCCAAAAGTGG
>JAFGQQ010000424.1 GCA_016935595.1 Bacteroidales bacterium | reverse complement strand
TTCCGGTATACAAAAAATTGCCAGGGAAAGGGCAAAAAAAGCAAATTTGCATAATAAAAAGCTTCGCGATTGCAGAATACATTATACCGATAATCATGAAAGAAAAAACGAATCGACTATTTTTATAACGGAAGGCGACTCGGCTAGCGGTTCCATTACTAAATCGAGAGATGTAAATACCCAGGCCGTATTCAGCTTAAAAGGCAAACCGCTTAATTCTTATGGTTTATCGAAAAAAATAGTATACGAAAACGAAGAATTCAATCTTTTACAAGCAGCTCTTAACATTGAAGATGGAATTGATAATTTGAGGTATAAAAATGTTGTAATTGCTACCGATGCAGATGTTGATGGCATGCATATCCGCTTGCTTTTAATTACCTTTTTCTTACAATTTTTTCCTGATCTGATTAAACATAATCATTTATTTATTTTACAAACTCCGCTTTTTAGAGTAAGAAACAAGCAGGAAACAATATATTGTTACAGTGATGAGGAAAAATTAAAAGCAATAGAAAAATTAGGGAAAAATCCCGAAATTACAAGATTTAAAGGATTGGGTGAGATTTCTCCGGATGAGTTTAAACATTTCATAGGAGAAAAGATGAGACTTGAACCTGTAAGGTTAAAAAAAGATGACTCAACCTCCGAACTTCTATCATTTTACATGGGTAAAAACACTCCCGAACGACAAAATTTCATTATTGAGAATTTAAAAATCGAAGAAGACATATTGGAACCACAACTTTAGGAATTTAATATGGATGAAGATAAATTAGAAAACGAAGAACAACATAACGGCGAAGATATTGCACCCCAAGCAAGTGATTTATTAAAAGGTGATGAATCAACCAAAATCGTTAACCTCTCTGGCATGTACCATGACTGGTTCCTTGATTATGCCTCTTATGTTATTCTGGAAAGAGCGGTTCCACATATCATTGACGGATTAAAGCCTGTACAAAGACGCATACTGCAGGCTATGAAAAGGCTAGATGACGGCAGGTTTAACAAAGTTGCCAATATTATTGGTTATACAATGCAATATCATCCACATGGCGATGCGTCAATTGGTGATGCACTTGTCCAAATGGGACAAAAAGATTTATTAATTGAAACGCAGGGTAACTGGGGAAATATTCTAACCGGGGATGGCGCTGCTGCGCCCAGGTACATTGAAGCCAGACTTTCAAAATTTGCACTGGATGTTTTGTTTAATCCAAAAACTACCTCATGGAAATTGTCATATGACGGTCGTAATAAAGAACCTGTTGTGCTCCCCGCTAAATTTCCCATTTTATTAGCCCAAGGGGTTGAAGGAATTGCTGTTGGATTAGCTTCAAAAATATTACCTCATAATTTTAACGAACTAATCGACGCCTCAATAAAAAATTTACAAGGAAAAGATTTTGAATTATTCCCCGATTTTCCAACCGGAGGATTGGCAGATTTTTCAAAATATAATAAAGGTATACGGGGAGGCATGGTTAAAATACGTGCCAGGATAAATAAAGTTGATAAAAATATTTTATCCATTACCGAAATCCCATTTGGTAAAACAACAGGTAGTTTAATTGATTCAATAATAAAAGCTACTGATAAAGGAAAAATAAAAATTAGAAAAATCGACGATAATACTGCTGAAAATGTTGAAATTTTAATTCATTTGGCAAACGGATCGGAAGCAGATAAAACAATTGATGCATTGTATGCTTTTACCGATTGCGAAGTCCCAATATCACCAAATTGTTGCGTAATAGAAAATGACAAGCCACGATTTATAAGTGTTAATGAATTATTAAAAATTTCCGTTCAAAACACAGTTAGCTTGTTAACCAAAGAGCTTCAAATTAGAAAAGCAGAACTTGAAGAAGACTGGCACCTGTCATCATTGGAAAAAATATTTATTGAAAATAAAATATATAATGATATTGAAGACTGTGAAACATGGGAAGCTATTATTGAAACTATTAACAAAGGTTTGCAACCATTTAAAAAATTATTTAAACGAGAGATCACTACTGATGATATTACAAAGCTAACGGAAATAAAAATTAAAAGAATTTCAAAGTATGATTCGAAAAGAGCTGATGAATATATTAAAAACATAGAAATTGAAATTGAAGAAGTTCAAAATCATCTCGAGAACATAATCCCTTATACAATAAATTATTACAGGCAAATTAAGAAAAAATACGGTATTGGAAGAGACAGAAAAACTGAAATCAGAAACTTCGATACTATAGTTGCAACAAAAGTTGTTGTAGCAAATGAAAAATTATATGTAAATCGCGAAGAAGGTTTCATTGGTACTTCATTAAGAAAAGATGAATATGTTTGCGATTGCTCTGATATTGATGATATATTAGTGATTCGAAGAAACGGTAAATATTTAATTACGAAAATATCTGAAAAATCGTTTGTTGGAAAAGATATCTTATACATTAATGTATTTAAAAAGAACGATAAACACAGGATTTATAATATAATTTATCACGATGGACTGGTTGGCAATATAATGATTAAACGATGCGCCATTACTGGTTTAACCAGGGATAAAGAATATGATTTAACTCAGGGAAAAGAGAATTCAAAAATATTATATTTAAGTTCAAACCCAAATGGAGAGGCTGAAATACTTGATGTTTCCTTAAAACCCCGGCCAAGATTAAAAAAATTAAAGCTGGAATTAGACTTCAGTATTTTGGCAATTAAAGGAAAAAATTCAATAGGAAACATTTTTACAAAAAACGCAATTCATAAAATAAAATTAAGGGAAAAAGGCGAATCAACTCTGTCAGCGAGAAAAATATGGTTTAACCATGAAATACTCCGGTTAAACGAAGAAGGCAATGGAACCTACCTGGGTGAGTTTGAAAATAATGAAAAAATACTAGTCATTAGAAATGATGGTATTTGTAAGCTTTATTCAAACAGCTTGTCCAATCATTTCGAAAATAATATTTTAATAATAGAAAAACTTGATCCCGAAAAAATATTTACAGCCATCTATTTCGATCAGGAACAGAAATATCATTATATTAAACGATTTACTATTAATGAATCAATTAAAGAAGAATCGTTAATTGGTGAAAAC
>JAFGQQ010000423.1 GCA_016935595.1 Bacteroidales bacterium | reverse complement strand
TACAGAGAAAAATTAAAAAAAATCGATTTTAAAAATGATTATAATAATCTAATATCATCAATTACTAATGAAATTTATTATGAGCTCCCGCTTAAAGAACGAATAATATTACTTATTAATTTAATCGAATTCAATAAATATAGTGAGTCATTATCTATAAAATCCCAAATTTCGGATATTTCCGATTTTGAAATCATAAAAAAAATATCCGATTACTTGTTGATTCCTGATCATGAATATTTCAATATTACAGGATTTATTTACGATACATTATATAAAATTCCTCAAAAAGATAGAATTTTACTCATAAATGATAATACTAAATCTTTTATTTCAGGGATTAAACATATAATTAACGAAGACCTGAGCGGACAAATTTTTATTTTACAGGTGAGAAGCGCAAATATTTTTCTAATGCGTTATAAAGGAAATGATTTTTTAGAAATTAACAATAAAAAAATTTTCCCGCATCATTTATACTTGCTTAATGCAGCTACTCTTATTAAAGGTGAAAAAATTAAGCCCATTTATTTTAATGATATTGTAAGAAGTTATATTGATGAAACTGAAAAAACAAAAATATTCTTTATCGCATCTGATATAGAATTTTGTTTTAAAAATAGTGAAAACGGAATCCATCGGTTTAATTTCAAAGGTGAATCAGGACAAATGTTTGGAATAATGGGGGGCAGCGGAGTTGGTAAATCCACGCTTTTAAATATGTTAAATGGGAAACTCCCCTTAAACAATGGTGAGATTTATATTAACGGACTCAATATTCATCAAGTTAAAAAAAAGTTGGAAGGTATTATTGGTTATATCCCCCAGGATGATTTACTTATTGAAGAACTGACGGTTTACCAGAATTTATATTTCAATGCACAGCTTTGTTTTGGAGACAAAACTAAAATTGATATTCACGAAATAGTAAAAAATGTATTAGTTGAATTAGATTTATTTGAAATAAAAGACTTAAAAGTAGGTTCGCCTATTAACAAATTCATTAGCGGCGGACAGCGAAAAAGATTAAATATTGCTTTAGAACTTATACGCGAACCTTATGTTTTGTTTATTGATGAACCAACATCAGGACTATCATCCACCGACTCGTTAAATGTTATGCAGCTTTTACAGGAACAAGCGCTAAATGGCAAATTTGTTATTATCAATATCCACCAGCCCTCCTCGCAAACTTTTAAAATGTTCGATAAACTCTTAGTCTTAGATAAGGGCGGGTACCCGGTATATTTTGGAAACCCCGTTGAGGGAATTGAATATTTTAAAAAAACAATACATAAAGTGAGTGGCACAGAAGGCGAATGCCCGGTTTGCGGGAATTTAAATCCCGAGGAGATACTTGAAATACTGGAAGAAAAAGATGTAAATGAATATGGCGAATTTATTGAAAAAAGGAAGATCTCTCCAAAAGAATGGTATACCCGGTTCCTGGAAAATATAAATATTCAAATTACAAACGAAGACAAACAAGAAAATAAATTGCCAAAAAGCAATTTCATAATTCCGGGTAAACTCAAACAATTTAAGATATATAGTTTCCGTAATTTGTTCTCAAAAATAAAGGACAGCCAATATCTTTTTATGGCCTTTTCAATACCACCCCTATTAGCTTTTATACTTGGTTTTTTTACAAAATATGTATTTGGCACAGACCAGAATCCTTATGAATATATTTTCAGTAAAAACGAAAACCTGCCCGGTTACTTATTTATGTGTGTTGTGGTTGCACTTTTCTTAGGCTTGATAATAAGCGCCGAAGAAATTATAAGAGACCGGAGAATACTGGAAAGGGAATCTTTTCTGAACCTGAGCAGGTTTAGTTACCTGAATTCCAAAATTATTTTTCTTTTTATTATGAGCGCCATTCAAATGATAATTTTCGTTGTTATCGGGAACCTTATTCTGGAAATAAAAGGCATGACCTGGAGTTTTTTTCTTATTTTATTCTCTACTGCCTGTTTTGCAAATTTAATGGGACTGGTAATATCTTCAGGCTTAAAATCTGTTATTGCCATATACATTCTCGTTCCGTTTTTGCTTGTTCCACAACTTTTACTCAGCGGTACTATTGTAAAATTTGATAAGCTGCATTATACATTATCTTCCCAGCAATTTGTGCCGTTAGTCGGTGATATCATGGCCTCAAGATGGGCTTATGAAGCTTTAATGGTAAACCAGTATAAAAATAATGAATATCAAAAGTATTTTTTTGACATTGAGAGAGATGAGAGCATTTATTCTTATAAGCTTCGCAATTTGATACCCGATCTTGAGGTAAAGCTGGAAGAATGCAGGGAAAACCTGGACAATAAAGATACAAACATTACTAATACTGATAATAATTTCAAAATCCTGCAAAATGAATTACTGAAGCTTAATTTCAACAGGCCCATGCCTTTTTTAAACAGTTTAAACAGCAACCTGTTTTCAAAATCAATTAACGGCCAGGTAATCCAATTCCTGGAAAAGCAAAAAGCGTTTCTGAATACCAAGTTAATTAGTATTAAACTACAAAAGGATTATATTACAGAAAAACTACTACAAACAACAGGCAATATTGATAATTATGTAAAATTTAAAAACAGGTATTATAATGAAAGCATTGCTGACCTCGTACTAAACAATAATGAATTCCGGATTATTTACCAGTACAAAAATAAATTAATCTGGAAGTCAGACCCTATTTATAAATATCCTGAATCGAATATAGGCCGGGCACATTTCTATGCTTCTGTAAAAATACTGCTTGGAAATAAGTTTGATACTTTAACCTTTAATGCAATGATTATATGGTTAATGACTTTTGTACTTTATATAATTCTTATTACCGACAGTTTTAAAAAATTAATGGAATCTTCAAATATTTTAATTAAACGGGTAAAAGTAACTCATACCAAACTACAATCAACAATTTGAAATAAATAGGCTTGGTAGAAATATTAGGGGAGAGAATTGTATTTAGAAATAAAAAAAATGTTTAAACTAAATTTTTATAATTCGGAAAAGGTTTATAACCTAAAATCGGTTTAGAAGTTAATAACGATGAAAATCTCCAAATCGAACTTTAATTCTTCACTCGAATATATTTTAATTAAATTACTTAATATTAGTCATTTATATTTTTAATTTTTAGATAGTGGTATTTGTTGCCTTACAAAAAAATAAAATTTTTATTGTTCGGCGAACCCTCATTAAAAATATTCATGACCTTTTGTGAAAATTTTTAATGAGGGTTTCATATGTTAACCTTTTTTTTAACACCGCTGATTATAATTTCACCATTCTTTGCTTGGAATGACGGTTGGTTTGCCTTGTGTTGAATGATTCCTCCCTTCGGTCGGAATGACATGCGGAATTGGAACGGAAGGTACATTATTTCGAATAAAACCGTGTTCTGTTATCAACACTTTCCATTCAGGATTTTTTTTGTTTATCAAATCTACTTTCTTTTGGCGGTTCCACTTTTTCAGCTCTTTTTCTCTTTGTATTGCCAAATCGAAACAAGGAAATTCCTCGTAATAAATGCAATATTCGAGGTTGTATTTGTGAGTAAATGAATCTTTTACCAAATGATTTTTATGCTCGTAAACTCTTCGGTACAAATCGTTTGTTACTCCAATGTAAAGTGTCGTCCGGTTTTTATTGGTCATTATATAAACATAACCTGGTTTAGGCATATATTCACCATGTTATACTTTAAATCACTAAATTAATAATTTCTTATTATGAAATTCCATAATTTTTAAACTATTGATTATGCAGTTTTTATATTTTTCAATTCATCGAACATGAGTTTTCTTCCTGTTTTTTATTCTGCTTTATATATTAATTCGCATTCCAATTACCAGAATATCATCAATCTGTTCATATTTGCCTTGCCATTCAGCTAAAGTTTGTTCTAAAATTTGTTTTTGTGTTTCCATTGGTTTATCCTGATTTTTTAGCAACGTTTCCTGAAAACGCTTTGAGGAAAAAAGTTTTTTACCTTCCCTATCGAATTGGGAAAGATACCCGTCTGAAAAAATGTAAAAAATATCCCCGTCCTGAATTTTGATTTCATGATTTATAAAATCCTCCTTATCCCTTAAGTGCATACCAACAGGCATACGATCACCTTTCTTTTCAATCAGTTCAAAATTATTGTCTAAATTTTTACGAATAAGTAATAGAGGATTATTTGCCCCTGAAAATTGCAATATATAGTTTTCGAGATCAATAATACAGAATGCGATGTCTAAACCGTCATTTGATTCAACCTCCTGCTCATTTTGATGCAGGGATTTTATTATACGTTTCCGTAGTTCGTTTAATATTTCGCCCGGCCGGGCAAATTTAACATTTTGTTTTTCTTTAAAAATTTCATTAAGGCGCGCCAAGGCAAGGATACTTAAAAATGCGCCGGGTATTCCGTGACCTGTGCAATCGGCAGCCACGATGTAAATTAATTTTCGCGTTTGTTTAAACCAGTAAAAATCCCCGCTTACAATATCTTTCGGTTTGTATAGTATAAAAGAATCCGGTATATTATTTTTAAGGATTTCGGCCGGAGGCAACATGGACTGCTGTATGCTGCTTGCATAAACAATACTACGGGTTATATTTTTATTTTTTTCGTTAAGTAATGTATTCAAATTTCTTACTTGGTCGGATTTTTGTTTTAATCGTAAATGAGTGTCAACCCTTGCTAATAATTCCTTTGAATTAAAAGGTTTTGTTACGTAATCCTGGGCGCCTGCATTAAAGCCTTTAACTATATTTTCCGTGTCAGTATAGGCAGTTAAAAATATTACAGGTATTTCCTTAAGCCTGGTATCTTCCCGCATAGCCCTGCAAACATCAAAACCATTCATTACCGGCATATTAATATCTAATAAAACAAGATCATAATCGTTGGCATTCTGAAGAATATCCATTGCTTGTTTGCCATTTATAGCAAATCCGGCCAGGTAATCGGCTTTTTTCAGAATATTTCCTAATACCTGGATATTTTTAGGAATGTCGTCAACCACCAGGATTTTAAACTTTTTATTTTCTTCAAATTCCATTATTTATTTTTTAATAATGATTTGATTTTTTCGATTAAAGCAGGGAACATATTAAGTTTGTTAAGCAATTTTTCAACATCAAAGCTATCTGCATAAGAAACTATATCTTTGCCATATTGAATAATCATCTGAAAAGTATACTTTTCACCCATTAAAACCAGTTTTTTTCCAAAATCTTCGATTTCATCCATACTTTGAATTTTCATTATTTCGTAATATTCGGGTAAGAATTTTTTTTCCAGGACATTTAAAATTTCAGGAATGAATTTTTTCTGTTCTTCACTTATTTCGATAGATGGTTCTTTTTCAGTAACTTCTTTAATTATTCTGTATTTTAAATACTTTTTCAATAATTCCACCAAATCAAATATATTTATTGGCTTTACCAGGTATTCATCAAATATACCCGGTATTTTTTTATCAGAACTGAATGTTTTAGTTGATGCAGAAATAGCGATAACCGGTATTAATTTAGTGCTTTCCTGGTTTTTTAAAATTTTTGTTGCTTCGTATCCATTCATTTCAGGCATTTTTAAATCCATTAAAATCAGGTCGGGATGATTTTTTACAGCTATATCCAAAGCTTCTTTCCCGTTTTCGGCTTCAAACAATATGAGCGGTGAATTTTCGAGCAGGTCAACTAGTAATTTCCGGTTCGATTGTTTATCATCGGCAATTAGTATTTTAGCCTCTTCAAAAATTATTGATTTTGGATTAAATATTTTTTCATCTTTGACACTTTCTTTTGAGCCAACTATTTCGATATCCGGCAGGATAATTTTAAAAATACTGCCTTTACCCACTTGGCTTTCCACGGTAATTTTACCTTTCATCATTTCTGCCAGTCTTTTCGTTATAGGTAAACCTAAGCCTGTTCCTCCATATTTCTGTGTGCTCTGCCCATCCTGTTGGCTGAACGCTTCAAATATTATTTGTTGTTGCTCCTTCGGAATGCCTATACCGCTGTCCTCAACTTTAATCATCAAATCAATTTTATGGTCCGTTTTCATGTTGTAGCCCAGGGTAAGGGTAATATATCCTTTATCGGTAAATTTAACCGCGTTACCTAATAAATTAAACAAAATCTGCCGTAAACGTACTTCATCCATTAATAAATTTTCCGGTATACCGGCTTCTTTTTCTATACTGAAAAATATTTCTTTTTCTTCCAGTTTTTGAGAAAAAATTCCCTGGATATCTGTAATAAGATTATCCATGCTTACCGTGTTGTATTCAATGATAAGCTTACCAGCTTCTATTTTCGATAAATCGAGGATATCATTTATTATATTCAGGAGATTTTTGCTGCTGCCACGGATTGAATCAATTTGAGATAATTGTTTTTCATCTTCAATAGTTGCATAAAGTAAATCGGAAAAGCCGATAATAGCGTTCATGGGTGTGCGTATTTCATGGCTCATGTTTGCCAGGAATTCGCTTTTTGCCCGGTTGGCCTTCTCTGCTGATTCTTTAGTTTTTTGAAGGTTTTTTTCCGATTTTTTAAGCTTTTCAGTTCGTTCATTTACCAATTCTTCCAGGTGCTCACGATACTTTCGGATTTCGTCCAGCGCTTGCTTACGATCGGTAACATCGCGTAAGTTACAATGTATTACCTGTTTCCGGCCGATCTGATAAATATTACTGATGAAATCCACAAACTTTTTATGGCCATCCTTTGACCGGAGGATTAAATCCTCAAAGCGGTTATAGGAATTCACTTTCAGTATATCAAAGGAAAGTTCTGCGATATGTTTATCTTTAAATAAATCGAGTTCCAAAAATTTTTTGCCGGGTATATCTTTAACTTCATAACCGAGCATTTTAGCTATGGACGGATTTGCATCTATTATTTCCCCGTTATCAGCATCAAGAATAAGTATCCCGTCTATAGCTTTCTCGAACAACATCCTGTAACGAATTTCAGATGCTTTCAATGATTCTTCTGTCTTCTTACGCTCGGTGATATCTTGTCCGAAGCCTACCAGTCCGATAATCTGTTTTTGTTCATCGTATAGCGGTATTTTGGATATGAGCCGATAATGTTGTTTTCCTTCTGCATCTAAAAAACAATCCTCATGGTTTAGCAAAGGTTGGCCGGTTTGCAAAACGGACATGTCTTCGGCGAAGCCGCGTGATCCAATCACAGTATCAAAAATCTCCAAATCGGTTTTTCCGATTATCTCAGCTTCAGAGGTGCAATTCATTATTTGCAAGTCGGTATAATTAGCTATTAACTTGCGTCCTTCCATGTCTTTTACATAAATAGCATCGGGCAGATTATTGATAAGCGTGCGAAGCAGAATACGTTCCTGCCGTATATCCTCTTCCGCTTTTTTGCGTTCGGTGATATCCCTAAAGCTTATAAGCAGAAATTTTTTACCGGCGATTGTTATAAGGGCAGGGCTAAGATCGGCAAAAAAAATGTCCCCGTCTTTTCGCTTGAATCTGATATCACTGCGAATACCCTCTTCATTTCTGCTAAACATCCCGATCTGCTTGTAGATATAAGGCAGATCTTCTGCGGGGTGTATATCAGCAATTTCCAGGTTCGGAAACTCTTCTTGAAGATAGCCCAGCTTTCGCGCACATGTTGCATTACACATAAAAAATTTTCTGGTTTCCATGTCTACAAGAAACATTCCGTCGCTCGCGTTGTCAAAGATAGCTCTGAATTTTTCTTCGCTTTCACTCAGCGTTTTCTCTGCTTGCTTGCGTTTGGTATTGTCGCGGAAAAGGCCTAGGTTGCAGGCCACATTATCTATAATGACATTGACCGTGTTGATATCCGCATAGATAATTGAGCCGTCCTTGCAGAGACAGGGAATGTTCGATGCAAGAGTTTTATCTCCGCGGGCTTGGGCTTCGAACTCCGCTACGATGCTTTTTAAAGCATCTTTCGGGTGAATATCCTTTACACCCATCGTTTTTAATTCTTCCTCGGAGTATCCGAGTAACCGGCACAAAGCCGGATTCGCGTATTTGAATCGCTGTGTTTGAATGTCGGCAACCAGGATGCCGTCAGCGGATGCCTGAAAAAGCATACAATATCGTGCCTCTGAATCCCGCAGCGCCTCTTCCGCCTGCTTGCTCGCCAATTCGGCGAGCTTGCGCTCTGTAATATTTTTAATAATTGCATTGCAGGAAAGGCTGCCATCGTTTGCCCTCACTGCCACACACACAAATTCAGCCCAGAATGCCTCTCCTTTTTTTTGTATCATTCTTATTTCGAATTGTTGTTTTTTTCCGGTTTCGAAAAGCCGTTTACTTTGAAGGTAGTAAATGTCCTGGTCCTCCTTCATAATAAAACGGCTGACAGGTTGTTTTAGCAATTGGTTTTTATCAACGCCAAAAAGACCGGCTGCCGTTAAATTTGCATCTGTTATCAATCCTTTTTCGTTTATGGTAAGATAGCCGGCCGGCGCCAGGTTATACAAACGGAAATATTTTTCGCGGGCATTATCCAGTTCGAGTTGCGTTTTTCGCAGCTCTTCGTTCTGCATTTCCAATTCAATCTGGTGCACTTGTAACTCGTAGAAAATCTGCTTTGCATCCTGCGGTGTCAATTCATCAAAGTCTTGATTGAGCCTGAGAAGTTTCTCTTCGGCAAGCCTTCTCATCTCTTTGTTTCGGTTATCGCTATTTGCCTTCATACCTTTCGGTTTTATTGAGGAAACGATATTCTTCAGGTTTTTTAACTACTGGAGCTTCATGATGCAATGGCTGTAAAGTTTTATAAGGGAATGAAAAATAAAATATACTACCCTTACCCGTTTCAGATTCGAGCCATATTTCACCGCCTAACAAACTTACCAATCCTTTAACTATAGACAATCCCAGTCCTGTACCATCAAATTCCCGGCCTGAGCCCTGGCTTAATTGAGTGAAACGCTCAAAAATAATATTTTGTTTATCCGGTGGTATGCCAATACCGGTGTCTGATACATAAAATATAAGCCGGTTGTCGGCGTCGAATTTGCAACCTCCTTTTATCTTGCCTTTTTTGGTAAATTTAAAGGCATTCATGATAAGGTTGATAAATATTTGTTTCAATTTAATCTTGTCGGTTAAAATTATGACGCTCGGTGAGTCGCATTGGGCTTGCAAAATTAAATTAATTTGTGGTTTTTTAATGCGTTTCCGGTACTCCTTAAAAAAAAGAGTAAGCTCGGCAAATATGGTATTTAGATCACATTCTTCGACATGGACGGGCAGTTGCCCTGATTCTATTTTAGATATATCGAGGATATCATTTATAATATGGAGCAGGTCCTTGCAACTCTGGCTGATAATTTCGGAAAAATGTTCGAGTTTAGGTTTATTGTTATATTGTTTAATCATCAATTTAGAGAAGCCCATAATGGCATTCATGGGGGAGCGAATTTCGTGGCCCAGGTTTTGCAGGAAGGCAGTTTTAAGGCGGTCGCTTTCTTCGGCACGATTTTTAGCGATGAACAATTCTTCGTTTTTTTGTTTAAGTAAAAGTTCGGCTTGCTTTCGCTCGGTGATATCTTTAATAATTGCATTGCAGGAAAGGCTGCCATCGTTTGTCTGTACTGCAACACATACAAAATCAGCCCAAAATATTGCACCTTCTTTATGTGTAAACCGTATGTCGAATTGTTGTTTTTCTTCAGTTTTAAAAAGATGTTTGCGGTGAAGGTAGTAAATGTCCTGGTCTTCCTTCATAATAAACCGGCTGATAGGCTGATTTAACAATAGGGTTCTGTCAATGCCGAAAAGACCGGCTGCCGTTAAATTTGCATCTGTTATCAATCCTTTTTCGGATATGGTGAGATATCCGACCGGCGCCAGGTTAAAAAAGCTGAAATATTTTTCACGGGCATCATCTAATTCGAATTGTGTTTTTCGCAGCTCTTCGTTCTGCATTTCCAATTCAATCTGGTGCACCTGCAACTCGTAGAAAATCTGCTTTGCATCCTGTGGTGCTAATTCATCGAAGTCTTGATTGAGCCTGAGAAGTTTCTCTTCGGCAAGCCTTCTTATCTTTTTGTTATGGTCATTGCCACTTTTTTTCATTTTCAACCTGTTTTATAGTAAAACTAAACGTACTTCCTTTTCCCACCTCGCTTTCAACCCAAATTTCCCCTCCATGTTTCGCAACAAATTCTTTGCAAAGCAATAATCCTAAGCCGGTTCCAGTTTCGCCGGCAGTACCGGCCTGATTTATATTGTTTCCTATTTGAAATAAACTGGAAATTTTTTCAGGTGGTATTCCTACACCCGTATCTGTAACCTGAATTTCAATAAATGAATTATGCTGACGGGCATTTATTAAAACAAAACCATTATTATCAGTAAATTTTATTGCATTAGATATTAAATTTCGCAATACTGTTTTTATCATTTCCACATCACAGTGTACGAATATATCGGTTGAAATTAAGTTACGCAGTGTAATGTTTTTACTTTTAGCCATTTCGCTGCATAACAGCCTTATATCATA
Organism: Bacteroidales bacterium; assembly: GCA_016935595.1. The sequence continues at coordinate 601 of JAFGQQ010000423.1, read as the reverse complement.
AAAAATTGTTTTTAAATTGTATTTTTGAAAATTTGGTGTTAACATACCGCTCTGAATTCTCGACCATTCCAACAGGTTTTCGAGTAATTTAAAGATTTCTTTTATTAAATTGTTAATATTTACTGCAAATTCTTGAATTTTTTTCCTCTCATATTTATCATTATTTTTAACCAGCAAATCGCTTAATCCAAGAATAGCGCTGAACGGGCTTTTTAAATCGTGTGCTATGATGGAGAATAACTTGTCTTTAGTGGCGTTGATCTCTAGTAATTTTTGGTTTTGTTTTTGAATAATAAATTCTGCCTGCTTACGCACGGTTATGTTTTTGATAATTGCATTGCAGGAAAGGCTGCCATCATTTGCCCTTACTGCCACACACATAAAGTTAGCCCAGAATACCTCGCCTTTTTCTTGTGTCATTCTTATATCAAATTGTTGTTTTTTTCCGGTTTCGAAAAGCCGTTTACTTTGAAGGTAGTAAATGTCCTGGTCTTCCTTCATAATAAAACGGCTGACAGGTTGTTTTAACAATTGGTTTTTAGTAACGCCAAAAAGATTGGCTGCCGTTAAATTGGCTTCTGTTATCAATCCTTTTTCGGAT
>JAFGQQ010000422.1 GCA_016935595.1 Bacteroidales bacterium | reverse complement strand
GTAAAACAGCCAATCGAAAACCTTATTTTAAGCACTTCAATGCGTCTTGCCATTGTTGGTTTTGTGAAAACAATATCTCAGGAAATATCTGATAAACAAATTACCTTTAATATACTTGCTCCCGGATATCATCGAACTAAGGCTATTGAACGATTGGTGAAGAAAAAGTGCGAAATGGAAAAATCTACCTTCGAAGAAGGATTAAAAAAACTCGAAAAAAATTTGCCTATGGGCAAATTGGGGTTACCTGACGATTTTGCACCTTTAGCTTTATTTTTATTGTCGCAGCATTCGCAATATATTACTGGACAGGTTTATGCGGTTGATGGCGGTTTAATAAAAAGTACATTATAAATATCTATGATTACATTTATTATTATTTATACATTTACACAAAAATTGGCCTTTTAATGAACCGGATAAAATATATAGATATACATTGTCATGACAAGGATGAAGGAAAAGATGTAATGACAATTACTAATCTTTTTCCAGGCCAGTTAAACCGTTTTTTTTTATCAGGCAGGCACTATTTTAGTATTGGTATTCATCCGTGGTATGTAAAAGAATACAGCCTGGCCGAAGATATTGAACAAATTGATATTTACAGTCAGTATAATAATTGCAAAGCTATAGGCGAAATTGGCCTCGACAGGATAACTACATATCCGGTTGATAAACAAACCGCAATTTTTTTAAAACAATTAAAAATTGCCGAGATTGCAAATAAGCCTGTTATTATTCATTGCGTCAGGGCATTTCCGGAACTAATAGCCATCAGGAAGAAAAGACAAATCAGGACCCCCTGGATTATTCACGGATTTAACAGTAATTCCAAAATAGCTGACGAATTACTTAAACACGATTGTTACTTGTCTTTTGGATATCATTTGCTAATCGATTATTCCCATGTACAACAAATATTTAAGAATGCACCCACTGACAGAATATTTTTGGAGACTGATGATAAAGAAGACTCCATAAGGGATATTTACGCTAAAGCTGCCGAATTAAAAGAGACAGGAATAAACGAAATGAAAGATATTATTAATGAAAATTACAATAAAGTTTTTTGTAACAAATAGAGATGGAAATGCAGGAATGGCTTGCAAGAACTGAATTGCAGATTGGCAAACGAAATCTTGAAAAATTGAATAAATCGAATGTGCTTGTTGTTGGACTTGGCGGGGTGGGAGCTTATGCAGCTGAAAATATCTGCAGGGCAGGAGTTGGAAAAATGACTATAGTTGATGGCGACTCATACCAGGAGAGCAATATAAACAGGCAATTAGGCGCACTTAAGTCTTCTGTTGGGAAATTAAAGGCACATTATATGGCGCAAAGGTTATTGGATATTAATCCGAAACTCAAACTTAAGGTTATTGACAGGTATATTACTGATGAAGAAATGGCAATTATAGTATCAGATGAATTTGATTATATTGTTGATGCGATAGATACGCTTTCACCAAAACTAAACCTGATTATAAATGCCGTTAAAAAGAAAATTCCTATAGTAAGTTCAATGGGTTCGGGCGGCAAATATTATCCGGAGCGTGTTAAAATTGCCGATATTTCCAAATCATATAATTGTAAATTTGCGCGTATAATACGAAAAAACCTTCACAGGATGGGCATTTACGAAGGTTTTAAGGTAGTTTATTCGGCAGAAGAAGTTTCTCCTGATTCGGTTATGCTGGTTGAAGGCGAAAGAAATAAAAAATCAACAGTTGGCACAATTTCATATATGCCTCCGGTTTTTGGTTGTTTTTGTGCATCAGTTGTTATTAACGATTTGATTGATATTAATTCGTGAAGCGATAACAGGTAATTAATAATTATTATTAAAAACTTCTTTATTATCTTATATTCCTAATATTTGTTAATAATGGCCGTATGCCCGCCTGACCCATCGGGCAGGGAACCGCATAAAAAATGATGATTTTTTTAATGCTTGTTTCAAAATATATTATCATATTTGCCTTCTGAAAATTTTAAGCAATTTTTTTTTGAATATATTAAATATTAAATAGTTATAACTTAAATACAATTAAAATGAAAGAAGCAGTAGCAATTTTATGTGCCGGCGGGCCGGCTCCGGGAATCAATACAGTTATTGCATCAGTTGCCAAAGTATTTCTCAGGAACGGGTACAGGGTAATTGGCATTAATGGTGGTTATAAATCATTATTTTTTGGAGAACCGGACATTATCGATTTAACTTTTGATTTTGCTGATAAAATATACAGCAGAGGCGGTTCTGCCCTAATAATGAGCCGTTTTAAACCAAAAGACAGTGAATTTAAAACCGATTTCTTTGTGAAAAACAATGTTAAATTGTTGGTTACTATTGGTGGCGACGATACTGCCTCAACTGCTAACCGGTTAGCAAAATTTCTGGCAAATAATAATGTTGATGTTAAAAATATACATGTTCCCAAGACGATTGATAACGACCTGCCATTAGCGCCGGGAAACCCAACTTTTGGATATCAATCTGCAAAAGAAGAAGGGGTGAAAATTACTTCTACAATTTATGAAGATGCCCGTACAAGTGGCAACTGGTTTGTAATTTCTGCAATGGGTCGTGAAGCCGGCCATTTAGCTTTTGGAATTGGCGCAGCATGTCACCTTCCAATGATTATTATTCCTGAAATGTTTGACAAAACCCAAGTGACATTTGACAGAATAGTGAAACTTACAATTTCATCTATGATTAAAAGAAAACTGCAGGGTATTGGTTTTGGTGTTGTAATTATTAGTGAAGGCGTATTTCATTTCATGAGCGATGATGAAATTAAAAATAGCGGTATTGAATTTACATACGATGACCATGGCCACCCAGAATTAGGCAATGTTAGTAAATCACATATTTTTAATGTTTTAGTTCAACGCGAATTAAAAAAATTGAATATTAATATAAAAAGCCGTCCGGTTGAAATGGGCTATGAGTTAAGGTGTGTAAGGCCTATAGCATTTGATTTGCTTTATTGCACTTTATTAGGAACAGGTGTTTACAGGCTATTTAAAGAGGGCAAAACAGGTTGTATGGTTACTTCTGATCCTAAAGGAGATATTGCCCCATTATTTTTAAAAGATGTTGAAGGCCCTGATGGTAAAATTAAACCAAGACTTGTTGATATTTCAATTGAAAAATCGCAATTGATTTTTAATAATAATATGGATTATATTGCTCCAGCCGATTATGAAGCTGCAAAAAAATTTGTTCCTAATCCTGAGGATTTTGATTTTCTAAAAATCTTGGACTGGAAATAAACAGTAAAAATTAAATTAAAAAGCCATGAAAAATAATTCATGGCTTTTTTAATTATTATAGCAAAAATTACTTAATAATCTTCTTTACTTCCTGCATACCATTAATATCCAAACTAATAAAATATATGCCCTGAGGAAGGCCACTCATATTAATTTGCTGGACTGATTCATTTAATATACCGGATAGTACTGTTTTTCCAACTGCATTTAATATTTTGTACTGTACTTGTGAAATAGTATTCATGGATATTGTAAGAAAATCGGTTACAGGGTTTGGATAGGCTTTAATTTCAGGGTTTGCATTAATTTCAGGAGTTGAAAGTAT
>JAFGQQ010000421.1 GCA_016935595.1 Bacteroidales bacterium | reverse complement strand
GGCAAAAGAATTATCAATTACTTCTATTCTATTAAAATTGACTGGCAAGACAATTCTATTTTCAATAGTTTGATCTGGTAAATTGTTAATCTGACTGCTATCCTGAGAATAAGCAAAATAAACAATAACAAGAATCCAAAATATTATTTTTAATTTTAAATAGGACATTTATATTTTTTTACTCAAATTATATTTAATTTTAAACAATCAATAATAAATAATCTTGCTAAGGTTGCGAAAAATAGCAACTCTCTTATCGCATGAATAACCTACAACAAAAATATCATTGATGTCATAATATTTTTTTATTTCCTGCATAAACCGGATGGCCTCATCAAGATTATAAAATTTTTTATTTATGAGGTATTTGTTTAAATTATTGTGTCGCTCCCGTTTTAACTTATAATTAAATCCCAAAGCATTTCTTTTGCATATATCGTTAATAATTTCAATGTTTGTTCTATAATTATCAGGCGATAATGCAATTATTTGAACATAATAATATTCGCAAATTGCTTTTAATTTTTCATTATTTTCTTGTTCAGATATCCCTGTTTTCATGGCTTCTTCAGGTTTATCATGGATTATAGCAGGTTCATCACTTATTTCCGGGATTGTATCTTCTTTTTTCAAAATTTCTGTAATTGTATCTGTCTTAAAAATATCAATTGAAGTATCCTGTTCAATAATTTCAGCAAGTAAAACTGAATCAGCAACAATTGTATCCTGCTCTGTTATTTCTTGTATAGTATCCTGTTTAATTGACTTATCAATCTCAATAGTATCCAATTTATAAATATCATAATCACCTTCCCTGTTCGAACAGAAATATCCTTCAATGCCATAAAACAGTTCATGCTGATTCGTATTTATGACTTGTAATGATATTGGTTCCGACCATGAACCATCCTCTTTTATACAATAAAAAATATCATACCCTCCCATACTATTAAAACCTTTTGAACCGAAGAATAAAATTGTATCATATATAAATAATCCCTTTTCTTCTTCCGTTGAATTTAACAAATCAAAGAGAACAGGAGTTGTCCAGGAATCATCTAATTTTACCGACATCCAAAAATCAAATGCATCTAATCCGCCATTCCTGTTACTGGTAAAAATAATCGTATCGCCTGTATTAGAAATCCAACCTGAATTTTCGGTAAATTCTTCTGTATTAACAGACGGACCTAGAATATCAATAATTTCAAGAACCTTTTTATTGCCTATTTTAGCAATTGAAATATCACCATTATTTATTTCATCGGAAAAAATGAGAAAAAATTCCCTGTTCAGAGAAATGCCTACACAGGAATAATTATCACGCCCATAAATAATTTTTTTACTCCTATTTTCTCCATTATTGTAAAGAAAAATTGCCTCAGTACCGCTCCGGTTCGTTGTAAAAATAATATTTTCTTTATCCAGTACAAATGGAAAAGCATCATCTTGAGGAGAATTAATATTTTCGGATTTAATAACTATTAATGAATCTCTGGAATAGCTGTATAAATTGAATAAAAGAAATATTAAAAAAAGTGTTCGTTTCATTTTTCAATATTCCTGACTTCGTTAAAGAAATAATATTTCACTCCTATTCCCAAATCTCCCTGGCTGTACCTATATAAACCGGAGGTATTATTTCCATAATAAACAAAACATTTAATCTTGCCAACTCCATACCCTATTGATCCATAAAACAGGATTTCAGATAACCTTCCAAAATCATGCACACCTGTTCCTATGCCGGCTGTAATTTTTTCTTTAAAAAATCCCGACTCGATATGAATAATTAGAGAATAATCGTTTTTAGGGTGCCAATGCCCCAATAAAGAAGGGGATAAGGATATTATTTCATTTTCATATTTATATGTAAACCTGCCTTTGAATGTTCTTTGGTAACTTACGTTGTAAAAATGATCGTTCAAACACAATTCATGATTAATGATATCATAAGCGGCCAAACTTATATAAACCGGCTTCCAATACCAGTGAATACCAATATTCATATCGAAAATACCGGAATTTTCGGGAAGATACTCGAGTAATGCATCATTAGGATCTTTTGGATTCAGTTTGTTTAATTTATATGTTTGCCTATGTAAAGTAGGGCTCAATCCGAAATTAATATAATGATTTTCACTGCCTATTCGGAATGAGTAAAGTCCTTCAAGCCTGATATCGGAGTGAAAACCTATGTTTTCAATACGGAATATCCCGCCGGCTCCAACATTTTCAATATGCAATATTTTACCTGTCCCGGTCTTTTTATTGATAAAAAGATGGCTTATACCGCCATAATGACTGGAAGGTGCACCCGGTAATTGTGAAACAGAATTTTGCTGCAAATAGAAGAATTGTTTTTCTATACCTGCTTCGGCAGGATTGTCGAGTATTCCGATATAATTTATAATTTGTCCGTAATTGGTAAAATTAAGTATTAAAAATATGAAAATAATCAAGTTTCTCATCTCTTTAATTTTCATTAATAAATGACTTCAATTACACCCAGGTAAGGCTTATTATCATTTCTATGCAAAATAATTTCATAAAAATATGATCCCGGGGAAACTAATTCTCCGTTGCCGTCTCTTCCATCCCAGGGTTGATCATACCCTACTGATTCAAAGATCAGGTTATATTGGTCATATATTTTTACCTCACAATCGGGAAAAAGATTAATTCTGTCAATGATCCAGGTATCGTTTGGTGAGTCACCGTTTGGTGTTATTACATTATAAAGGCCTATACATGGTAGGTCCTCATAAGTCAAATACAGCGAATCAATTCTTTCACAATTATTTATATCTCTTGTTTGAAGAATATATGTCCCTGAATAAAGATCTCTCAAAACGGCACCTTCCCCAATTGAGTCTCCATTAATATTCATCCAGGTAAAAGACGGATTAAAAATATTTCTCCAGTCGGTTACACGCAGTTCTCCATTGTTAATGCTATCACGGCACGAAGGTTTTACACTATCTACCATTATATAAATAGGTTCCTGAAAAATTGTTTCGACAGCAATACTATGATAGGCTTCACAACCAGTAAACGTATCAGTAACAGTAACATTATAAGTTCCGGAATAAAGTCCGTTAAGAAAATCATTTGTTGAACCGTTACTCCAGTTAAAGGTGAAATTATTTCCTGGTGATCCACCATTAACATAAATAACAATTGATCCTGTATTTTCTCCAAAACAATTAACTCCGGTTACTTGTGCATTTATATTAATAGGCAGGGGCTGATTAAAGACTATCATTGTATCGATAAAACATCCGGTTAAATCTTGCATTCTAATTGTATATTGACCTGCTGTTAAATTATTTATTGAAAAAGTATCATTTAACAACACGGGAGTTCCTTCCCAAATAAAATTAAGATTAACAGGTGAAGTAATGATTATATCTCCTGTTGAGTCATTACATTGAATTTCATTTTTTTGTAAAATATTATATTGAATCCTGGGAGGTTCGGTAACAATAAATGTTGAAGTGTCGGAACAATTATTGCTGTCCCTGACTTCCAGAAAATAAATGCCTGCAAATAGATTCCTGATATCTTCCGTTTCCTGCGAGAAACGTAGCGAATCCATATACCAGTTATAATCAAATCTGCTTATTCCCCCGTTTATATTGACATCAATGCTGCCATTATTGTATTCGAAACATGTGGGAAAAATAATTGTATCCAAAGAAATATAAAGCGAATCGGGTTCTGTAATTACTATTGAATCTTCGAATATACATCCATTTGCATCGGTAAGAGTTAATCTATATGTTCCTGCCAGCAGGCTATCAATTCTTTTTGAAGTTTCGCCATTCGACCAGGAGTATAACAATGTATCCTCCCCTCCCGAATAATATGCAACAATAATCCCGTTATCTTCATCATAACACCGGACGTCGGTTTTTTCCAACTGACCCTGGATAGGATCGGGTTCATATATAGTAAACTCTTTAATAATATTACAACCATTTTCATCATAAATAATCCATGTATAATTATCTGCTGTAAGTCCAGTTACGATATTGCCAGTATTTCCAATGCTTTGAATGGTGTAGGTATAATTTCCGAATCCTCCCTGTACAGCAACAGTTGCGTCCCCGTCATTTCCGCTATGGCAGGTAACATTATTATACTCACTTTCTAAAATAGTAATGTAATTTTCAGGTTCAACAACAATCCACTGATAATAAAATTCTCTTCCCAGGCTATCCCCTATTTTAACCTGGTTGGTTCTTCCGGGATAAACTGCACCCGGAGCATTAGCATTAAACTCAGTGATTGGAGTTCCATCCGGCAATGTATCGCCTGTTAGCCAGATGGTTGTATCTGTCTCAAAAATGCTATACATAGGAGTTATTCCATTTATTGGAACAAATGCCGATGTTGCTGTTTCATTTTTACAGGCAGTAGAATCAATACCGGAATAATCAATAATTAATGGATCAGACTCGTTAATTGTATCATGGAAACTGATTGAACAAAATCTGTCATTAACAGTAGTGTGGTATATACCCGGTGGTAGTGAATTTCCGATTGCAGTATTAAAGCTTAATATAGCGGTATCGTACCATTCATATTCTTTTTCGGTAAAATACGATACAGGCAATATACCTCCGCTTGTATTAATGCTCCATATTCCGTCATTAATACCCAATGCTGTTGCATCGGTTATAATAGCATTAGAAGCACGCCTGGCTACACTATCAATTTTTACGGAATCAATATGTACACATCCCCTGCTATCTGTAATGGTTACTAAATAGGTTCCGGCACGCAGACTATCAATAATATTTTCGGCGCTTCCGGTATTCCAAAGGTATATAAATGGTCCATACATATAATTATTAATTTCAATACCCGATGAACTGTCATCCCCACAAACCGTATCTTTATCAATTTTAAAAACAGTAATTATCGAATCGGCAAAGATAAATACCGAATCAATTCGTATTGTTGGCATTGTATCGTTTACAGTAACATAATACCAGCCATATGAAAGGCTATCAGCTATATCAGTTATATCTCCATTTGACCATTTATAAGTATATGCGCCTGAGCCATCTGCTGCAAATACAGTAGCTATGCCATTACTATCATCAGGGCAAGTAATTTGTGTTGTTATTTTTGTGACTATTCTTAAACTATCCTGGGCTCTTCCAATAGATAATCCAAATAATAACAGACAAGAAAATATAAATATTCTATTCATATTATGTTTCTGCATATAAATATAAAAATATTCTTATTTATTATTATATTAAAGTAAAGGAATTATCTAACTATGCTATAATTTATCAATAAATACCCAATTGCAAACCAACATCAAATCTTGGTAATTTATATATGTTATCATAATTACCTGTAAATGAGTCTGAAAAACGGTACTTTCCGAATATTACCAATCTGCTGTAACCAAACCTAACTATTAATCCGTAATTGTATTTTTCGAAATAATCGAGTTGTTTATAAATTGTTTTTGAGTTTTTATAATTTGTGTTTTCATTCTCACTTTTATCAAATACTACATGCTTTGTATTTAAAGTAATGTAAAACACGGGTGCAATATCCATAAACCAGCTAATATGGTTGCCGGTTTTGCTAAAATTTATTCGTAAATAAGGTGAAGTGCCCAAATGATTGATTATTAAATTTTCTTTTTCATGTAATAAACTATCTGGAAAAGTCTTATTATCATTTTGTTTTAGACTATATAACCAGTTTTCGTAAATTAAGTCGCATCCTATGGCAATATTTTCGCTTATTTTATATTTATACCTGTAGCCAATGCTTTTGGAGTTGGAATAAAAAGTGTTTATTTCTGGTAAATAGTTTTGTGATTCTTGTGGAAATAATCCGTAATTTATATAAAAATGAAGAAAATGCTTTTCGTTAGGGCCAATTTGTTTCTTAAAATAATCTTTTGTTATTTCTTGTTTTAAGATTATTTCCTGGGAGAATATTCTCAAATGTATTATGCTAAATAAAAACAATAATAAAAATAGCTTTAGATTCCTCACTATTCTACGAATGACATATTTTTTATAATTTTCTATTCTTTTAAAATTCATGTTCCAAAGTATAACCATTGTAATGAATTCTTATTATTTCTCTTTCTTCAAATTCTTCAACAGGTAATTTAATAACCTCGGATGAAGATACTTCAATAACCGAATATTCCCGAAGAAAATGATCAGAATTTTCAATATGATAATAAAAATAAGGATGATCAATATCTATAAATTCCTCAAATACATTTATTTTCAAAGTATCATCAATTACATTTAGTTCAAATGTATGTTCAATCGAATCATTCGATTTAAAAAAATATTTTGCTTTTGGTATGCCATAACCATGTGCATAATCGTAGTAAGGATATAAACTTGCCGATTTTTCAATTTCTAGAAATATTTCCATGTTATTCATCTCAGGGTGCATTTGCCATACACAAGCTGTAAAACCTGTTATAAGTGGTGTTGCGACAGAAGTGCCAAATACCTTCCCTGTTTTTGATCGTTTAAAAGTAATTGCTTCACCACTAGCTGCTACATTTGGTTTTAACCTGAAATCGGCAGTCGGTCCGAATGAGCTGAATGCAATATGATATTCAAGAAACGGGTAAATTCCGCCAACCGAAAGCACGCTATCGGCATCGGCCGGAGTACTTACTACTTTCCACGGACTGGTTCCATCATTCCCCATGGCATTAATAACCAATATTCCTTTTGATGCAGCCATGTTAGCAGCCTTTGCTACTAAACTTGTTTTTCCATCCATATCGTTAGGAAAATACCTGTGATAAGTATATCCTAATGAGCTGTTTATTATATCTGCGCCGTTTTTATCTGCCCATTCCACTGCTGCCAACCAGTTCTCTTCTTCTGAATATAATTCCAATAATCCCTCGGTTCGCGCTAAAAGAAATTCGGCGCCTGTTGCTAATCCTATATTTCCACTATCTGCTATTCCGGCAATACAAGCAAATACCATTGTGCCGTGGGCTAATCCTCTTCCCAGATGCTCGGAATTTCTCACAAAATCGTATGTTTTTATTAATCTGCCCTCTTCCAGTATATGACTAAATACCGGATTATTTTCCAGGTTTGGAAATCCTGCATCGAAAATTGCTATTCTTATTCCTTTTCCATTAATATTGCTATCAATAAATAAACTGCCATCAAATAACTCCAACTGCTTTCTTAATAATTCCATCTTTTTTCCATAAAAAGCAGAATTTGAATTAATTCTTGTAACTTTTGATTTTAGCTCGATTGGGATTACTTCTTCAACAAAATCAATTTTGTTAAACTCGCTAATATCTTTATTACTAGCATAAACAGCAACTGCATTCATCCACCGGCTTATTTTTAAAACTTCGCCTGTAATTTTATTTATCGAATCAACATAATTCTCATTTACAGGCAAGTCGGAATAATCAAATAAAGGAAGGTTGCTATTATTTCTTCTTTCAATGGCTTTGGCATCAAAATAGGTCCATGGATTAAATGTTATATCTTCTTTATCTTTAAAAATAACCCAATACTTTTTCTGTGAATAAGAATTTAATGATAATAGAATAAATAAATATAGAAAAGGTTTTTTCAATAATTAAGAGATTATTATTCAACTACATCAATTATTGGATTTCCCAAACACGCATTGGTATAAGAAATCTCTAATAAATTTGACAAAGTGGCAGCAATATCAACCATATCAATGGGTTTGGAAATAGCAGTCCGCTTTATTTTCCAGCCGTACCAGATTAATGGCACATGAGTGTCGTAAGTATATGATGAATTTGATGAAGTTAAATCATCTCCTTTTTCAATCCATCCTGGTTCGAGATTGATCAAAACATCACCCGAACGGTTTTGATTATAACTATTCTGAAACTTATTGAAAATTCCTGAAGAAAAATTTGTGCTTTG
>JAFGQQ010000420.1 GCA_016935595.1 Bacteroidales bacterium | reverse complement strand
TATCCTCATTTTCACATGTTTCTACAGGCTTTTGCCTGTTTTAGCATAGCTGGCAAGAACATACTATGTTCAAAATAACAAAGTGAAATTGTGTTGTAATTTCTAAGTGTGCTAAATTGCCCGATATGGGTGATTTGCAAGGTTGTATTTTGGCCTGTATATGCTTTTATATAGATTGATTTTTTAAACCTTGCCGCTTAATATGACACATATTTTTGTGGTTTTTTCAAATTATATCGAAAAATATTATAATAATTTTAAGGTTAACTCGAAAATTATTATATTTGTAATATGATACCACGAACAATCCAACAACAAATAATATCTAAAATTAGCGATAATAAAGCTATTCTTATTATTGGGCCAAGACAATGCGGTAAAACAACATTGTTAAAAATGATTAGGGATGCGATACCTGATGGTATTGTATGGTTTAATGGAGATAACCCTGCAGATTCGGGGTTACTCGAAAACAGCCCTGTAGAAAGGTTAAAAAACCTGATAGGGAAAAACAGTATTATTATTATTGATGAAGCCCAGGAAATACAAAACATTGGGAAAACAGTAAAACTTATTACCGATTACATTAAAAATGTATGCCCGATTATTTCCGGTTCATCATCGTTCGAGCTGTCTAATGAATTTAACGAACCGCTTACTGGACGAAAATACGAGTTTAAACTATTTCCTGTTTCCTTTTCCGAAATGGTAAAAAATACTGATTTAAAGACAGAACTTCAACAATTAGAAACTCGTCTTGTTTTTGGAAGTTATCCTGAGATAGTCACTAAACCCGGCGAGGAAAAAAGATTATTGCCTCTGTTAACCTCAAGTTATCTTTATAAAGATATTTTTAAATATGGTAATATCAGGAAACCAACCGAACTGGAAAAAATTGTGCAATTGCTTGCATGGCAAGTAAGCAATGAAGTAAATATCTCTGAAATTGCGCAATCGGCAGGAACTACCTCTGAAACTGTTGAACGATATATCGATATGCTGGAAAAAGCATTTATTCTTTTTCGCTTACCGGCTTATGCGCGTAACTTAAGGAATGAAATTAAAAAGAATAAAAAAATATATTTTTATGATAACGGTATCAGAAATGCTGTAATTGGAAATTTTAGCCATTTAAACAACCGAAATGATGCAGGGGCATTATGGGAGAATTATCTTGTATCGGAACGGATAAAATTAAATTCATATTCTAACTTTTATGGAAAGGGATATTTTTGGAGAACCCAGCAGCAACAGGAGATAGATTATATTGAAGAAGTGGATGGTAAATTATCCGCTTATGAATTTAAATGGAACCCCAAAAAAACAGGAAGCTTTCCTAAAACCTTTATAAATAATTATTTAGTTAAAAAAACAGAAGTAATAAATAAAAACAATATTGAACATTTTTTACTGGAACTTTAATTTTCCCAACATATACATGTACCGGCTCACGCTGGTTTTCTTAAAATCCGCATGTTCTCAATATCTGTTGAATTATACAGCAGCCGGATTGTATAAAACAGCTTAGCGAAGACGTTACGCTGAACTGTATAAGCAATTTAGCGGTGTACAACCGTAATAATTATCTACCTGATTGGACATAGACTTTTCGTCCTTTCCGGGTTTGTTCAATTGCACATTCAGGGTTAACCTCTTGGCTAGGCCGGTTTAAATATCAATTTTCGGGTTTCTATGTGAAATAGTTTGCAAATCATTTTACTTTAACTCAATAAGCTTGTTTAACACCGCATACATGGTTAAGCCCGAAACGGTTTTAATGCCTAATTTCTGGGTAATATTTTTCCGGTGGGTTATTACAGTATGGGCACTTATATATAGTTTATCGGCTATTTCCTTATTTGTTAAACCGTTTGCAACCAGTTGCAATACATCTTTTTCGCGGTGACTTAATAGTTCTGTGTTTTCTGCCGGTTGTTTTATCCTGGTTTGGTTTAAAATATTTTCCAGTTTATCGACAATAGTGGTTTTATCATCATTTTCATGTATGATCCCAGCCGATTGAATTTTATTCAAACTGTCATTATTTAAACGGTTAATAATAATCCAGCCTATTGCAGAATATTGCTTTTGCATTTTTTTCACTATCTCTGAATATTTGGTAATGATCAGGGAATCAATCAATATATAATCAATCGGGTTAGAGGATAAAAATACTGGTAATTCATTCACAGAATTAAATGATTTAAAAATTTTTACATTTCCAAAGCTTTCAATTAAGGAAGTTAAGCCTTTTTTTAGCAGGTATGAAGGTTCAATAATTAAAAAAGTGGTAACAGGCATAATTATATCCTCTTCTTTAATTCATTTTCCATGACAACAATTTTCGGTATCATTACCTTATCTTCAATACGCGCATGGTCGTTTAAATCTTTTTCAAGCAGGCATAATTCGCTCACGACATTACTACACAAATATGCATCTGCCGGAGGGGGAAGGTATTTTATAATGATATTTTTAAGGTCAAAAGGTTTTTCTTCAAGGTTATCGTGTTCCTTTTTAAATTTATTAATCGAGTAATTCAAGAGTTCGGCTTTCATTTCTTCGGTAATTCCTTTACTCAAATATTCATGTTCTACTTTTAAGGCGTAAGGAAAAACAAGCTCTTCCTCATGTTTCAGGTGTTTAACAAGTTCGGCTTTATATTCATTAAAAAACTTAATCAGTTGTTCTTTATGTTTCAAGTCGGGATAACAGGTATTTACCATTTTTTGGATAAGTGATTCCATTTCCGGAATTTTTACATCGAGATAAAACCGGTGGGTTTTTTGCAGGTATTCAATTATCAGCTTAACTGGAAATGATTGGAGGTGTTTTTGAGGAAAATATTCGGTATCGTGAAAAGCATTTACAATTTCAAGAAAAAAGTCAACATTTATTTGATGTTTTTTACACACTTCCAAAATGGTCTGGTCGCCAAATCCAAGTGTAATCCCAAAACGGTTAATAACCGAAATCAGGTAATGGTTAAGGTGGATTACATCGGCCATTTTTAAATCTGCTTTTATAATCATGGTGTAATATTTTAATAGATTGAATCGGGTATTAAATCAAATGTCTTTGTAAGTTCAATATTACTCTTGTTCTTTTTACGGTCGTAAATAAAAAACTCGTAATAAAAAGTATCGGCTTTCAGGTTAAAATAGT
>JAFGQQ010000419.1 GCA_016935595.1 Bacteroidales bacterium | reverse complement strand
GATTCTGTCAATAAAAAATCTAAAGTTATTAACAATAACTTGTTAATAATCAATTTATTGAATCTAAATTAAGGAGCGACTAATTAGATAACTATGAGGAAAATGAGGGTAATTTTTTCATAGTAGTATAAAGTTGAAATAATAAGTTTCAACGTTTCATGGGGGGTTATTTAGGTAGCAGGAAGGTATTATATCTTCCTGCTTTTTTGTGTTTAAAATTCAATTTTATAGCTGATATTCGGAAAAATAAATGATTTGCCGGTTAACTCAACAGAATTGTTTTTAATATTATACTGATAGTAATAAATAGATTTCTCCATTGTAAGATTTTTTAGCTGAACTGCAAAGGTTGAAGTATATTTTAATTTGTTTATAATGTAAGTTGCAGTAAAATCAATAAAAAGAAGGTTGGGATACCTTTCTTCCCATAACCGGTTATAATTATAAATAATAGTTTTTTGTTGTTTTGAGACTTCGATATCTACCGGATGAGCCCTTTCACCACCCTGAAATGCAATTCTGATATTTAATCCTATTATATTACTTTTTTCTTTTCCAAGAACAAACTCCTTTCCTGCTAAAATATTCGCTGCAAAATCATAGTCCCAGCGAGTTGAATATTCCTTGTTATTAATGCTATATTTTGTATCAAATAATGAACCCGTAATTAAAAAGTAATAATTATCTGCCAAAAAACGCTCAATTGTAACATCAATTCCCTTATTGATTCCATTGCCAATATTAAACAGGCTGTCATTAATAAAATATTCTTTTTTAAAGTTGATTAAAGAGTAATAATTATTATACATTGCCGGGATGTGATATAAATGCTGATAATAAATTTCGGTCTTAAAACGAAGATGTTCACCAAATGACTTATCATATCCGATAATAAAATGATTTGACCTGGAAGGTTTAAGAATTTTATTTGGAGTACAATAATGTTGTGAGTCAATTGGTACTTCAGCAAAATATATAATCAAAGGTTCAATTTGGCTATGATTACCATAGGCAATATTTATCGTATTTGTTTTCATGAATTTATAAGTCAGACTTACACGGGGTTCAAATGTTTTTGAGCCATTTAACCAGAACCACAATGAATGAAAACCATAATTCAAACTTAAATTTGAATTAATGTCCCAACGGTTTTGTGAAAAAAACTGATGAAAACCGGTATTTCCTTCTTCAAAAATAAAAACATCATCAGGAAAACCTGATATGGATTTTTTTTGGATATCAATTTCATACAAATTGTAACTAACGATAATTCCTGTTTTATTCATATTTTTCTTATTGAATTTATGTGTTATTACCGATGTGAGATTTATTTTGGAAGTATAATTTTTAGTCAAATCAACCGTATCATAAATACCTGAATTAAATAGTTCATTTTTATCAGAGAAATCATATTGCGAAGTACTTATTGATGAATTAATCCAGGATTTAGAATTAAAAATATATTTATGCCTGATTCCACCAAGCACAGATTGTCCATTCCATGTATATCTTATCCCATCCTCTAAAGATTTCCATTCTGAAGTGTCTTCAACAGCATCTGAATTATTATCATCTATACTTGCTGTCATCCATACAGAAAATATACCTGACTTATTTGTAGGAAAATTCAGTTTAAAACTAAAATCTTTATATATTGGCAATTGTCCCTCTGGAATGAAGTTTTTCATAAAGGCTGTTGTAGCATGCCTGTAATTAAAAACATAAGAAGAAGATTTTCCTTTAATGAACGGGCCTTCTCCAAAAAAATCAATACCTAAAGTTCCTGCCTGAAAGCCCCATTCACGTTTTTCATTATTGCCTGTACGTAAATTCATGTCAAATACACCTGACAATGCATTACCATATTCAGCGGGAAAAGCACCTGTATAAAAATCGGAATTGCTGAGAATCTGTGCGCTTAACATTGAAACAACACCCCCACCTTCAACAAGCATCGTTGCAAAATGGTTGGGATTATGTACTTCAACACCTTCAATTCGCCACAATACATATTTTGGAGCGTTTCCCCTTATGGAAAGTGCATTATCATTTGGATTTCCACCTGCTACTCCGGCAAATGAGGCTGCCATTCTTCCCGGATCGTCAAACCCTCCAGCATATCTTCGTGTTTCTTCTACAGTAAATGTCCTTGCACTTATTGATGCCAGTGGATTCAGAGGAACATCTTTTCTTACCTGTGCTTTTAAAACTACCTCATCGATTTCGGAAAAAGACTCTTTTAGACCGACGTTCTCTGTTACAGGTTTAGAGGAGGTAACGAGGACATCATTTAATAAATATGTTTCATATCCAATAAACCGAAATTCCATGCTGTATCGTCCAACAAGGATCTTTTCAAACCGGTAATTACCATTTTCATCAGCAATACGAGCAAATATAGTTGAGTCTTTTTTAAGGATAACTGTAGCACCAGTTAAAGGAATTTGGGTTACTATATCAAACACTTTCCCTTTTACAGTTTGTTGAATGTGCTGAGAATAACCTTCAAATTTACTGATTAATAAAAAGATAGATAAAAATAATATAGAATATGCTGAAGACATACCTAAATTTAACAACAATTTTTGAATTGGAGCTAAAAAAAAATTCGAATTTAACCTTCTTCAAATTAAACCAAACGAAATAATAATAGGTCGGAGCTTTATTTATTATGTTGTATAAGCAGCATTAAATCTGACATATTCTTCGCTTAAATCCGATCCCCATCCAACTGCCGATGCATTGCCGATATTAAGACATAATTTAATGTGAATTTTAGAAGCACGCATCATCTTTTTCAACTTAGTAAGTTTTACATAAGTAGGCATACCTTTATCAAGCAATTGAATATTATCCCGTGTACCTATGAACAGGTCGATTTTATCCGGATCAAAATCTACTCCTGCCCTTCCGGCAGCGGCAATAATCCTTCCCCAGTTCGGATCACGGCCAAAAATAGCAGTTTTAACTAACGAAGAATTAGAAATTGTACGTACAATTGTCCGGGCACTTTCATAATCAGGAGCGCCAACAACTTTGTATTCAATGAATTTAGTAGCGCCTTCGCCATCAGAAACAATTAATTTAGCTAAATGCAAACATAATTTTTCCAGTTTATCCTTAAAGGTTTTATAATCTTTTTCATTTTCATTGTCGATTTCGCGGTTACCTGCTAAACCATTGCATAGTACAAAAGCCATATCATTAGTTGAAGTATCTCCATCAACCGATATCATATTAAACGATTTATTAACAGCCTCCAGAAAGGTTTTCTGCAGCAGTTTTTGTTCAATGGCTACATCACACACTATGTATGCAAGCATTGTACCCATGTTTGGGTGGATCATACCTGAGCCTTTCGCAAAGCCAGCCATATTAATTCGTTTTTTACCGATAAAAAAGGACTGATACCCTTCCTTAGTAAACGTATCGGTAGTTAAAATAGCGCTGGCTGCAAGTGAGCCTGCATATTGTTCCCGCGAAAGTAATGGAATATTATTCTTAATACCTTCAACAATAATATCGGTAGGAAACGGTCTTCCTATTACACCGGTAGAGCCAACAATTACATCTTCTTTTTTAATCTTTAATTTATCAGCCATTGTTTCAGCCATTGCTTCAGCTCCCAGTCTGCCGGGTTCACCTGTACATGTATTTGCATTGCCTGAATTGACAACAATTGCCTGTGCAATACCGTCAGCAATGTGTTTTTTTGAGATCTTAACACACTCCGATAAAACAACATTTTTTGTAAAAACAGCACCAACTTTTGCTGGCACTTTTGAATATATTAGGGCTAAATCACGCTTGGAAGCTTTTATGCCTATATGTGCTCCCCAGCATGAAATTCCTCGTACGCTCGTAATGTTTTTAATCATTTTAATCTTATATTATCATTATCTAATAAAAGGTATTTAGGCAAATAGAAACAAAGATTAAGGTATAAGCGGCAAATTTTTTAAACCTGTTGTTTGTTCAATTCCAAACATGATATTCATGTTTTGCACAGCTTGTCCAGATGCACCTTTAACCAGATTATCAATTACAGCTACTAAAATAAGCATTTTTCTTTCTTTATCAACATTTGCATATATATTACAATAATTTGAACCTCGTACATCTTTTATTCCGGGTAAATGATTCACTATTGTAACAAAAGGTTTATCGTTATAAAAATCATGTAGTATTTTATATATTTCATCCCGGTCAATAAATTGATTCATTTTTAAATAGATGGTTGAAAGAATACCTCTGTTAACAGGTAATAAATGAGGTGTAAAAGTAACATTGATACTCTGCTCAGCAAGGTTATTTAAAATGTAGTTTATTTCAGGAGTATGCCTATGGGTGAACAAATTATAAGCAGAAAAATTTTCATTTACTGTTGGGAAATGTGTTGAATCTTTAACTTTAGCCCCTGCACCGGAAACACCTGATTTAGAATCAATAATAATTGTGTCTTTATTAATCCTTTTATCTTTTATAAATGGAGATAATGGCAGTATTGCTGATGTAGGATAACATCCCGGATTAGCAATTAAACGGGCTTTTATAATCCGGTCATAATATAATTCCGGCAAACCAAAAACTGTATTTTTTAAGTATTCCGGACAAATATGGATAGCATTATACCATTTGTTATAATCGTTCTCACTTAATCTGAAATCACCTGACAAATCAATTATTTTATAATTACTTAATCCATGGTCTTTAACGAATTGCATAGAAATCCCATGAGGAAGAGCCAGAAATGCAACATCTATGTTAATACCAGCTATATCATTCATTGAGCCAAGTTTATAATCGGCAATACTAAACAGGTGTGTATGAATATCCGAAAGATTTTTCCCAGAATGGCTTTCGGAAGTGATAAGTTCTATTTGTACTTCCGGGTGATGAGATAATATACGTATGAGTTCCAGTCCGGTATAACCTGTAGCTCCAACAATAGCAACCTTAACCATTATTTTCATTTTTAGTTTCCACAATTGCCTGCATTAATCTATTTACTACATGATTTAATTCTTTTTCTTTAATAATAAGCGGAGGTAAAAGTCGTAATACATTATCAGCCGTAAAATTTCCCAGAATGCCTTTTTGCAAAAGTTTTTCAACAACCGGTCTGCCTGGAAAAGCAATTTCAATTCCTATCATCAATCCCAAACCTCTTACTTCAATAATATCATGATGAATTTTTGCTAAAGTCTGAAGCCTTGCTAGAATATGTTCTCCTATTATTCTGGCTTTTTCAACTAAATTTTCCTTTTCTATAACTTTAATAGAAGCCAAAGCAGCTGCACAAGCCAATGGATTTCCTCCAAACGTTGAACCATGATCGCCATAATTAATTGACTTGGATATCTCTTCAGTACATAGCGTGGCTCCTATCGGGAAACCTCCACCAAGTGCTTTTGCCAATGTTAAAATGTCTGGTTTTATATCAAAATGTTCAAATGCGAAAAATTTTCCGGTACGTCCCATACCACATTGGATTTCATCAAAAATAATTACAATATTTTCCCTTTTACAAATAAGAAATAATTCCTTTATATATTCTTTTTTTGCAAGATGAATGCCCCCTTCTCCCTGGACCGGTTCAATAATAATTGAGGCAATATCATTGCTTAAAACCGATTTAAATGAATCAATATTATTAAATGGTATTTGAATAAAACCGCCAGGTATTGGCTCAAAACCTTCCTGGAACTTTTTTTTACCGGCAGCAATAGTAGCTAAAGTTCGTCCATGAAAACTACCTTCAAATGATACTATTGTGCCACCTCTTCCAACTGATTTTGCATATTTTCTTGCCATTTTAAAAGCAGCTTCATTGGCCTCTGCCCCACTGTTTGAAAAAAATGCCCTGTCGAGTCCGGATAAATCCGCTAGTTTTTTTGCCAATCTTGCCTGGTTTTCACTCACATAGAAATTTGATATATGTATTAGTCTACCAGCTTGTTTTTTAATGGCTTTTACTACTTTAGGATGGCAATGCCCAACACTGTTAACGGCAACACCGGCCATAACATCTATGTATTTTTTCCCTTCGGAATCCCATACATAAACTCCTTTACCTTTTTTTAAGCATATTTTATATCGATTAAAAAAGGGTGCATAAAATAACTTATCAATTTGTTGATATTTTGAAATTTTCATCCTCTTTCATTTATATTTCGCAATATTATTAATAATT
>JAFGQQ010000418.1 GCA_016935595.1 Bacteroidales bacterium | reverse complement strand
AAATAGTCATGTTTTTCAGTTTTATAAGTTTTTATAAAATTAAGCAAATAATAACCAAATAAATCATGATTTATATGATTTACTCAGTTATTTTGCAACTTTCCGAGTTTCACTTAAGGGTTACTTGGATAATTCCAGACAAAGAATGCAAATTAAAATTAAAAAAATATTTTATCTTTTCTCTATGTATAATTTTCCTGTATAATTATTCTGGCCTGAAAGGTCTTCAATGAAAAAGATATAAATGCCCGTGCTTAATAAATTTCCTGCTAAACCGTCGCCATTCCAAATGATTTCTTTTGAATTCATATTTGTGAACTGTTTAACTAATTGACCATTAACAGAAAATATTTTCAATGAATATCCGGAATTTATATCAGCAGGAATTTTAATTCTGGTGTATGTACTAAAAGGATTTGGAAAGGCTATGTTTATTTGTTTGTTGTTTATATTTTCATAAACAGAATTTATAGAAAGATTTAAATAAATTAACTCTATTCCATTACCACTTCCCATATTTCTCGAATATTGACGGCTTGTAGAATTGTCCCAGTGTTCCAATACACCCAGGCTCTCGAGGGGAGTGCCGTCATTTTCGGGATCGTATGTTATATCATCTGGCCAATAATCACTACTGGCGCATTGTTGCAAATAATCAGCAATTTCTTCTTTATAATCCAACGGATACTTTGAAGATGAGTTATCAGTATCATATTCGCAAAACAAAATATCAAAACCAACCGATTCAATAGCAACCGGATCCTGGCTAACAATGATGGTATTTGGATAATCATTATTAAAAGGGTCACTTTTAAATTTTTTAATGTTACCTTCCCAGTTTTCGCCTCCCCATATGCCGTCAATAATATATATTAGTGTTTTACCGCCTGTTTCTTTGTGTCCCATATAATCGACTAAGCTTCTGTATTTGCCTGATCCCCTGCTTTCTTTCATTAAACAATAATGCATGGCCATAGCCGATTGGTTACCCGGGTCACCATCTCCGGGAAGGTATGATCCCTGGTGGTTTTTAGCTACAAGTGTAATTCCTGCGACATCATGTGTTTTTAAACAAGCCATATTTATAAAATATTTTGCATCTAAATAATATTGGGGCAGGGTAGATTTATTATCCTTATTAGGGTCGCTAAACACCAAAACTTCATCAGCTGAAGGGATTGTTTGTTGTATACCTTCATTTGCAAATCCTCCCACATAATTCACGTCCGGATAAAAATTGCTGCATAAATCGTAATACTCACTTCTGAATTCACGGTAAGGGTCTCCAATGGTTATATCTGTTTGTGAGACTCCAACAATATCAATTAATTCTTGTAAGAGTGCTAAAACTGCCTGGGGTGTGGCATCCATTCTTGCCTCATTGTTCCATCCCTGGTTCGTTAAATTTATTTTTATCGCAATTTTTTCACCGGAGGAATAATCTGTTTCCCCATTTCCATGCGCATTGTTAAAACTTTTAAAAATAGCTGACCAGGCAGTTTTTAAATCAGAATTATCTGCAAAAGTTGTAATTGCAGTTGCCATCATGTTTTGAATTACACTTAAATTAACGTTTTTATCGTCAAACCAAAAATTGCCACTTGAGGCAACAGGATTAAAATCTTCATTTGTGGCATTCTCATCATGAATCCACACAACTCTTCCCGGATATAATCCTTTTGCATCCCCGACAGGTTCGTTCGATGGTATTGGAAATTCTGAATCAAGAATATTTAAACTCCTTGCAAGTGAGAAATTGTTATTTTGAAGAATTGAGAAAGTAATTGTAAAACAAACTAAAAACAGGAACATAGCAGCAATTCTATATTTGTATTTTAGCACATTACGTTTAATTCGCTTAAATGCAAAAACAGAAGTAGTAATACTAATTATATATAAAATAAAACTCGACATAATTGGAGTTGTAACCCGCATACAGGGATATGTCGCCCTGGAAGGTTTTGGGATTACACGCACTAAAAACCATATTGTAGTAATTATTCCGGAAATAATAAATATCAACTTATAGGGTATCCATAATAATTTCTTTTTTAATAAATTTAGTTTTGATAAATAATCCATGATAATATTGTTTGTTGATTATTATTTTTAATTTATATCAAAGATAAAAATAATTATCGAAAGGCTGGGTAATCATTATTTATATGAACAAAAATAACTTTAAATAGTTATATATTTTGTTAAATAGCATTGTGAGGGTATGGTTTTAGAAAAGAATTATTATTTAAAATGATTATCCCCGGAGTTTTTATCTTTGTATTTCCAGAATATATGTAATATGGGGTTAAAAGAATTATTTGTATTGCTATTATTATTGTTAATGCTGTTTTTGTTGGCAAAAGAAAAGCTACGCCCTGGAATAATTCTGTTTTCTATTCTTACCATTTTAATGATTACTGGCATAATATCAACCCAGGAAGCTATATCCGGATTTTCAAATAAAGGTATGCTGACTGTGCTCGTTTTATTTTTTATTTCAGAAGGAGTAAGGCAAACAGGTGCATTAAACAGGATGGCACGCTCATTCCTTCCTAAGAAAAAAGGATATTTGCCCGGATTACTGGTTAAAATAATGCTGCCCATTTCGTTCTTGTCCTCTTTCCTGAATAATACTCCTGTTGTAATAATTTTT
>JAFGQQ010000054.1 GCA_016935595.1 Bacteroidales bacterium | reverse complement strand
GCGGACAGATAATAAAATTGTAGTGTTTCATTGTTGTGTTTTTGACAAATATACACATTTTCAGTCAATTTAACCCATGACCAAATACTTTAATAAAAAGAGAGGATATTTTAATTGCATTATGGGGAGATGATGATTATTTTATGGGACGCAGTTTGGATGTTTTTATATCACGAATTAGAAAATATTTTAAAGATGATCTGAATATAAAAATTGATACTATCCATGGTTTTGGATTTAAATTTTGCCTTTGATTTTATTTAATAAAATTGCGAAAATTCTTCAATAAAATTCTCTATTTCATTTTTAACTATTTTATGCTTTTTCAAGTCTTTAAAATACATTTTTACTTGAAAAAAAGCCAAAATTTTTGTAAATTGCTAAAGAGGGTATTAAATATTATAAATTGTATTTCTCCCTGAAATAATACTTTTAAAAAGGTCATGGAAAATATATTAATGAAATACATGGAGCAGCGCTTTAAACAAAATGTTGAAGAAGAAATGAAAATTATTAAAGATCCAGGACCTGTGGTTACTATTTCGAGAGAAACAGGTTGTCCGGCTAAAAGAATATCAAAACTTCTTGCATTAACTCTAAATAAAAAAAGAACAAAAAAAGATTATAACTGGAAATGTGTGAGCAAAGAAATATTAAATGAAGCAGCCAAGGAGCTAAATTTAGAACCCTCTAAAATACAATATGTTTTTGATTTTGAAGAAAGAAGTACCTGGGATGAAATATTAAATTCTTTATCTACCCGGTATTATAAAAGTGACCGAAGAATTCGCAGAACAATTTCAGAAGTGATACGAACTATTGCTGTTAACGGACATGTAATTATAATTGGCAGGGGTAGTGTGGCAATTACACACGATATTCTTAAATCTTTACATATAGAATTGGAAGCTCCTGTTATTTGGAGGGCTGAGATGTTATGCGAAAAAATGAATATTAGCGTGAAAGAAGCAAAAAAATATATAATTAATACAGATAAGAAACGGGAGAAGTTCAGAAATTCGTTTTATGGTAAAAATACCGATTATACACAGTTTGATGTCACATTTAATTGCATGAGATTTACTGATGATGAAATAGTAAACGCAATTGTTAATATTATGGAATTGAGAGGAATGATTTAATCGCTGGATAATAAATTTTTGTTATCTTGTTATATTAAAAATGAATTAGAAAGGGTTCTTTTAATAAAAATGTTCGAGAAAAAATATAACTATCAATTAAAAAATCGGATATACAAACTAATAAAATTATAAATAAATGAAAAAATACTTGTCAGCAGCAGATTTAATAGTAATTTCAGCAACTCTTCTTTTATTTATAATCGCTTTGTTTACAAAAGGATTCACGCATGATCTATTATTAGAGGCAGGAGTATTGTTAGTATCAATAAAAATTATAATGATGAATTATAAAATTATTATATCAAGCAAAGCAATTCTAAAAGAATTTGACGAAATTAAAGAGACCTTATCGGAAATAAAAAATAAATAAATTAAGTTATTAATTTTCCTTGCAATTTCTTCCATTACAAGGTTATCCACTCATTCCATTTATTAACTATTGGTTTTTTATTGAATTTAATTATGTTTGTACTCCATTGTTAATTATAAAATAATATTTTTATGCCTAGTTTTGTTATCAATAGTAAATGCGACGGATGTAAAGCTCAAGACCGTACAGCCTGCCAGTATATTTGTCCGAATGATTTAATGATGCTCGATAAAGAAAAAAATAAAGCCTATAACCGGGCTCCCGAAATGTGCTGGGAGTGCTATAATTGTGTAAAAATATGTCCCACACAAGCTATTGAGGTTAGGGGATATACAGATTTTATGCCTTTGGGTGGTGTAGTACAACCTTTACGGGGGACCGATTCAATTATGTGGTCTGTGAAATTCCGTAATAAACAAATTAAGAGATTCCGTTTTCCAATCCGCACAACTCCCGAAGGCTCAGCTGATCCTGATGCAGGTTTCGAAACAAATTCTGATGATATAAATAGTCCATTTCTAAGAACTGAACCTGCTTCTTTAGGGATAAAAGAAATTGAAATAATTAAAAATAAATAATTTAAAGATATTGTTAAGCATATGAATTCTTTTGAAATTGTTGAGATAAGTACAGATTTTTTAATTCTTGGAGGAGGAATGTCGGCCTGCGGGGCAGCTTATGAAGCTGCCTATTGGGCAAAGAAAAATAATTTAAAAGTAACATTAGTCGATAAAGCTGCAATCGACAGAAGTGGTGCTGTAGCAATGGGGCTTTCAGCCATTAACATGTATATTGGATTAAAAGAAAATAAAAATTCAATTGAGGATTATGTGAAGTATGTAAAAAATGACCTGATGGGCATTACTCGAGATGATTTGGTAGCTAACATTGCCAGGCACGTTGATTCTTCTGTTCATTTATTTGAAAAATGGGGTTTACCTATTTGGAAAGACGAAGAAGGAAAATATGTTAATGAGGGTCGTTGGCAAATTATGATCCATGGGGAATCATATAAAACTATTGTTGCTGAGGCAGCCAAAAATGCTTTAAAAGAATTAGGTGAAAACGGAGAATATTTCGAAAGGATTTTTATAACAAGTCCTATTGTGAAGGATGGGAGATGCATTGGGGCAACAGGATTTAGTGTTAGAGAAAATAAATTTTACATTTTTAAAGCAAAAGCAGTATTATGTGCCATGGGAGGTGCTGTTCATGTATTTAAGCCACGTTCGATTGGAGAAGGGTTGGGAAGGTCATGGTATCCGCCTTTTAATTCAGGAGCAAGCACTTATTTTACGATTCGGGCAGGTGCCGAAATGACCTGCCAGGAAGTGCGTTTTGTTCCTGTAAGGTTTAAAGATGCTTACGGACCTGTAGGTGCCTGGTTTTTGCTGTTTCAGGCAAAGGCAAGAAATGCCCTGGGTGAAGATTATATGGAAACCCGTGTTGCAGAATTGGAAAAATGGGGAAAATACGGAAAAACAAAACCTATTCCAGCTAATTTAAGAAATTACTTAATGTTACTTGATATACAGGATGGCAAAGGGCCAATTTATATGCATACTGAAGAAGCGATTAAGAATCTTGTAAGCAATATTGAAGATGAGAAAGAGAAAAAAAGGAAACTTAAAGAATTGGAAAATGAGGCCTGGGAAGATTTTCTTGATATGACAATCAGCCAGGCTTTACATTGGGCATCATTAAATATAAATCCTGAAGAACAACCATCGGAAATTTCTGCTTGTGAACCTTATTTTATAAGTTCACATTCCGGTGCTTCCGGTGCGTGGGTAAGTGGTCCGGAAGATCTTTCACCTGGTGAATATTTCTGGGGATATGCTCAAATGACTACAATTAAAGGTTTGTTTGCTGCCGGCGATGCAGCCGGAGCGTCAAGTCATAAATTTTCTTCTGGTTCATTTACCGAGGGCAGGATTGCAGCTAAAGAAGCAATTCGTTTTTGTATTGAAAATAATAATTTAGTGGATATTTCGGAAGAATTAACTGAACAATTAAAAAATGAGATATTTAAACCCTTATTATTATATCAGGAACATAAAGATTATGCCAATGATCCAAACATAAATCCGAATTTTATTAAACCTAGAGATTTTATGTTCAGGATGCAAAAAATAATGGATGAATATGCAGGAGGGCCATCCTCTAATTTTAAAACTTCTGAAGCGATGTTAAAAAAAGCTTTAGAATTATTAAAATTTTTAAAAGAAGATATCGAAAAACTGGCTGCTGAGGACTCGAATGAATTAATGCGGTGCTGGGAAAATATACATCGTTTGGCACAAGCAGAAGCCCATGTTCATGCAATGTTGTTCAGAAAAGAAACCAGGTGGCCGGGATATTATTTTAGGACTGATTTTCCTGAATTGAATGAAGAAGAGTGGCGTTGTTTTGTAAATTGTAAATATAATTCTGAAACTGGTGAATGGGAAATGGTCAGGAAAGATATAATTGATCTGGTTGATTGAAAAAGTTAGCTGTAGCGACAGCAATAGCATTAAAACAGAAGTAACTGCCATAGCTGCTGTTACTTTGGGCTTTGATGAATTAATAAAAACGATAATTCAAGTAAATGAGTAATAAATTGCCAATACTTATAATAGGTGGGGGAATAAGCGGAGTGACTACTGCAATTGAAGCTGCTGAAACAGGTTATGAGGCAATAATAGTTGAGAAACTTCCTTATTTAGGTGGAAGGGTAATTAAAATAAACCAGTATTTTCCGAAATTATGTCCTCCGTTTTGCGGTTTGGAAATTAACTTTAGAAGGATTAAACAAAATAAAAAAATTAAACTGATTACTTCCTCAATAGTTGAAGAAATTACAGGAGAAAAAGGTAATTTTTTTGTAAAAATAAAAACCAAACCTAATTATGTAAATGATAATTGCACGGCTTGCGGCGATTGTGTGAATGTCTGTCTGGTTGAGCGAAATGATGAATATAATTACGGCATATCAAAAACGAAAGCCATTTATCTTCCGAATGAACTGGCTTTTCCTTTTAAATATACTATTGATGAAGAATTTTGCGAGAAAGAAAATTGTAATAAATGTAAAGAAGCATGCAAGTACGATGCAATTGATTTTTCATGTAAGGAAGAAATTTCAGTAATTCGGGCAGGAGCGATCGTATTTGCTACAGGATGGAAACCTTTTCCTGCTGAAAAGATTATCAATTTAAAATATGGCGTATTATCAAATATTATTACAAATGTTGTAATGGAACGACTTATGGCTCCAAATGGGCCAACTCAGGGAAAAGTATTAAGGCCTTCCGATAATAAACCTCCAAAAAAAATTGCATTTGTTCAATGTGCTGGATCGCGCGATGAAAATTATTTGCCTTATTGTTCAGGTGTTTGTTGTTCAGCATCATTAAAGCAGGCATTAAATTTTGTGGAACAAGACAAAGATGCCCAGGCAACAATTTTTTATATTGATTTAAGGGTAAGTGGAAGAAATGAGGATTTTCTTGAAAAAGTGAAAAACCATGATCGAGTCTTTTTAATCAAAGGAAAAGCCGGAAATATTGAAGAGAATATCGAGAACAAGAATTTGATTGTAGAAGCAGAAGATATTTTTAAAGGACAAAAAATAAAAGATGAATTTGATTTGGTTGTTCTAGCTACTGGTATTGTACCAGAAAAATTATCTATAAATCAAATAAAAGTTGATAAGAATGGATTTATTCTCGAAGATGAATTGCCGGAAGGTATAATGGCTGTTTCAAATACAAAAAAACCCATGGATGTATCGGCCTCCTTAAAAGATGCAACTGGGAAAACGTTAAAAGCCATTCAAATTATAAATTCATGATTTGATTAATTCTATGGAGAAAAAAATTGGCATATATATTTGTTCGGGTTGTGAAATAGGAAATTGTATTGACATTGATTCTTTAAAAAATAAAATTTCAGATAAATATCCAAATATTAAAATCAAAAGCAATTCATTTTTATGTAGTAAGGATGCATTAAGTGAAATTAATAATGATATTGAAAAAGAAAACTTTGAGGCAATAGTTGTTGCTGCCTGTTCTCCCAGGGTAAAAGTTAAGGAATTTAATTTTAGCAATAATATTATTTGTGAGCGGGTTAACTTTCGTGAGCAGATAGCCTGGTTGCATTTGCCAATGAATGAAGACACACAAATGTTAGCAGAAGATTCTTTAAATATGGCTATTGCTAAAATTAAAACAATATCAGTTCCAAAACCTTTTATAGCTGAAAATCTGAATTCCGATTTGTTAGTTGTTGGTGGTGGAATTACTGGCATTACTGCTGCAATTGAGGCCTCAAAAGCAGGTTATAGCATTGTTTTGATTGAAAAAGAAAAAAAAATTGGCGGATGGTCAAATTATCTGTATAAACAAATTCCTTCGGAATTCTCACATACAGAATTACAAAATCCTATAATTATTGAAAAAATTGATGAAATTGAGAATTTAAAAAATATTCAAATTTTTACCTCTTCGGAGATAATTGAGATTTCGGGCCAACCTGGTGAATTTATTGTTAAATTTTTGCGTGATAAGCAAGAAAATACTTTAAAAGTTGGTGCAATTATATGGGCAACGGGATGGAAACCTTACGATGCAAATAATTTAAACCATTTAGGGTACAATAAGCATAGCAATATAATAACAAATCTTGAGTTCGAGAAAATGGTTAACAACAGAAAAATTTTAAAACCGTCTGATCAAAAAGAACCTAAAAGTATTCTTTTTATACAATGTGCCGGATCACGAGATAAAAATCATTTGCCATATTGCTCTAATTATTGTTGTTTAACTACTTTAAAACAAGTAGTTTATATAACAGAATTAATCCCATCTGCATTAGTTTACGTTATTTATAATGATATCAGGACTCCCGGTCCGTATGAAAATTTCTATAAATCAGTACAAAATCATGATCAGGTGTTTTTTACAAAAGGAGATGTTTCTGCTATAAATAAAATAAATAGCAATTTAGTACTTGAAATTAACGATTCTTTGATTAACGAGAAAGTCCAGGTTGAAG
>JAFGQQ010000417.1 GCA_016935595.1 Bacteroidales bacterium | reverse complement strand
CATTTCACCAAAAACGGGCGAGTCTGTCCTCGGAAAGTGTAAGTATTTAAAAGGCACATTATTCCTTTTCAAATATTCTTTTAATAGTTCAATTTGCGTCGATTTTCCAGATCCATCAATACCTTCAATTACTAAAAATTTCATATGTATAATAAAAAATTATAAAATTATTAAATATACCTTTTTATTAAGGCTTATTATCTGTTCAATATATTGTTTTTTTTAGTGTTTTACAATATGGCAAATAAAATATTTAATGATATTTTTACTTTTGTATTGCAAAAATAGTAATTAACCTAGAATATGTCTAAAAATATAATTTTTGAAAAAAAACTCAGCATAAATTGTAAAGGAAAAATAATTGATTTAACTATACCTAAAGTAATGGGGATATTAAATATTACTCCCGATTCGTTTTATGATGGAGGAAAATATTTGGAAGAAGGCCATGTTATTGCAAGAATTGAACAAATGGTATTGGAAGGGGCTGATTTTATAGATATTGGCGCTATGTCAACAAGGCCCGGTGCAAGAATTTTAACTTCGGAAGAGGAGTGGGGCAGGTTAAAACCTGTTTTAGAAATAATAAAGAATAATTATTCAAAATATATATTTTCAATTGATACATTTAGAAGTGAGATAGCCAGGAAAGCAGTTCTTGAATATGGTATATCAATTATAAATGATATTTCAGCAGGGAATATGGATGAAAATATGTTTAATGCTATATCCGAATTAAAAGTGCCTTATATAATTATGCATATGCAGGGAACACCTGAGAATATGCAGAAAAATCCGGTTTATGAGCATGTTACAAATGAGATTATTCAATTCTTTGCACACAAAGTTGAGATTCTGAAGTTATTGGGAGTAAATGACGTGATTATTGATCCTGGTTTTGGATTTGGAAAAGAGCTCACTCATAATTATCAATTATTAAATTCGTTAGACACATTTAAAATTTTTGAATTACCTGTTTTGGTTGGTATATCAAGAAAATCGATGATTTATAAACTATTAGGTAACAATCCTTCGGAATCATTGAACGGCACAACTGTTTTAAATACTATTTCTTTATTAAATGGAGCAAATATTTTAAGAGTTCATGATGTTAAGGAAGCGAAGGAAGTTGTTCAATTGGTGCAAAATTTATTTGATAATAATCATGAACCTAACCATATAAATTAATATTATTTATACTTTATTTATTGAAATATTTATTTAATTTATACTTTTGTTATTGAAAATCAATAAGTAATGATTCAGGCATTTATCTCAATAGGAATTCTTGATATTATTGACATAGTTATTGTTGCATTTTTAATGTATCAGGTTTATTTGTTAATAAGAGGAACTGCTGCAATAAATATTTTTATAGGCATTTTTATAATTTATTTTTTATGGCTTCTTGTAAAGGCCTTGAACATGCAATTGTTAGGGACTATATTAGGACAAATTATAGGGGTAGGAGTCATTGCATTAATTATAATTTTTCAGCAAGAAATAAGGCGGTTTTTATTAGTTGTTGTTTCTCGTTATATATCTAACAAAACATTTTCGTTAGAAAAATTATTAACCGGAAAGCTAAAAGATTTTCCCAAAATTGATTATGATCCTTTAATAGAGACTTGTTTTCATTTGGCAAAACTAAAAACAGGAGCATTAATTGTACTTGGGCGAAAGTCGGATTTAACAAGTTATGCTGAAACCGGCGATACTATTAATGCAGAGTTTTCAAGCAGATTGTTGGAAAGTATATTTCATAAAAAAGCGCCTTTACACGACGGGGCTGTTTTAATACGTGATAATAAAATAATTGCTGCGCGTTGCGTTTTGCCAATAACCGAAAAACGGAATTTACCTTCCTGGATGGGAATGAGGCATAAAGCAGCCTTGGGTATGTGCGAAAATACCGATTCAATCGTAATTATTATTTCTGAAGAGAAAGGCTTTGTATCTATAGCCAAAGATGCAAAAATAGAAAGAAATATAACAAAAAAAAGACTGGCCGAAATATTGTTGAATGTAATAAATATGTGATAAATGAATGTGAAAGAGATTTTAGAATACCAGATCAAGGTGTCTGAAAATGTATCATTTACGATTTATAGTTTGATTGTTGCATTATTAATTATTATAGCAACCAGACTTTTAATTTGGGGAATTAAACGGATTTTAAAGCGGCAGGAAAAACGAAACCATATTGAAGTTGGCAAAAGTTATACTATTTACCAGGTTATTAAATATTCTTTGTGGGTTATAGCAATTACTTTCATTCTTGAGACTTTGGGATTTAAGATCACTATTTTGCTTGCTGGTTCGGCAGCTTTATTAGTTGGATTAGGTCTTGGATTGCAAGAAATATTTAAAGATATTGTATCAGGTGTATTTATGTTATTTGAAGGCAATTTAAAGGTTGGTGATATTTTAGAATTGGAAGGTATGGTTGGAAAAGTAAAAGAAGTTGGATTAAGAACATCGAAAATGGAGACAAGAGATAATATTATTATAGTTGTGCCTAATTCAAAATTCATTACTGGCAATGTTATAAACTGGAGCCATATTGATACAAAAACGCGGTTTAATGTGGAAGTTGGTGTTGCATATGGTTCTGATGTAAATTTGGTTGAAAAAGTGTTGTTAAGTTGTGCTGAAGACAACAAGAATATATCACAAACACCCAAACCTTTTGTAAGGTTTAATAATTTTGGCGAATCATCACTCGATTTTCAGCTTTTTTTCTGGACGGTTGATTCTTTTGGTGTTGAGAATATTAAAAGTCAATTGCGGTTCTCAATTGATAAGGCCTTCAGAGATAATCAAATAACAATTCCTTTCCCGCAAAGAGATGTTTATTTAAAAAAATGAGGCTGTCTTCAAAAGTATATTTTTAAGTCATTCTGAGCGTAGCCGAAGAATGTATATTACTGAAATCCAGCACATTTCGACTTCCTGCCTGCAGCAGGCAGGCGCTCAATGTGACATTTTCAATAAATTAGGACTTTTGAGACAGCCTCATTTTATTTATTATTCTATTTTATCTAATGTTTGTTTATAGCGATCTTCCTGCTAATTATTCCTTCAGAATGATATATTCTCAAAATATACATTCCATCTGGTATATAACTGGTATTTATACTTAATTTATCCGAATATTCTTTTGTCATAAAGATTACTTCTCCGTTTAGGTTAATTATTTCAACCAAATCATAATTTAATTCATTAAATTCTATATTTAATTCATTTGTTGCAGGTATAGGATATATTTTTATATTAACATTTGAATAATTAATAATTGAGGTAGTATCCTCAGTAGATTTAAGCTTTGTTTCCATATTTGAAACAGACTGTGAGAAAGGACCT
>JAFGQQ010000416.1 GCA_016935595.1 Bacteroidales bacterium | reverse complement strand
TATTTTTATTTATTTATCAGTTATTTCGAAATTTATCAAATTGTATGCTTAAAATATAGTTTGCATATTCATCATCAATCTCAATTATTTCCGGATTTAGCTTATTGGACGATATAAGTGCAACCTGTATTAAACCAATGTTACATCTGCTTTCAAACTGTGCTGCTTCATTACGTTGTTTTGCCCTTAATTGTTTTAATTCATCTATATTGAGTGTATTGATGAAATTACACTTTACTTGCAAATTTCTTCCTATCTCTTTCCTTATTTTATTTGAAACTAAAATAATAAATGCATCACTTTTTTCTCTTAATAAAATCAATCCAGCACCTCTTTTTTCATCATTTTCATTATAACGATCCTCAGAATAGTATGCAATATTTTGAGCCAGTTCGATCAAAACCCTATTTATTTTTCGCGAAATTCTTGTAAATTCTGAAGTCTTTTTTTCAATATATTTTGTAAAAACAGAAAGAATGTTATTATTGATAATTCCTTTATATAGCAATATAACCCCTGAATTTCCAAAGTTTACTTCCCACTCAATATTGCTTTTCTCCGTATTAGTCATTATAATACTTAATTAACAATAAAAATAGCAATTTATATAATATAATTAAATATCAAAAACTTGAGAATAATAAAAATTTTTAATACCTTGATATAGCTGAATCGTAAATTTACAAGAATAAAAATATGATTAATAAATTAAAAAATATTCCTTCATTATTGTATATAGACGATAATTTAATTGATTTAGAACACTTTGAAGAAGTATTCAGTAAAGAATATAAAATATTTCTAGCCCAAAATAAAAACCAGGCTTTCGAAATTTTAAAAAAGAACGATATACAAATATTACTAACTGATTATAGAATGCCTGATATTAATGGGATTGAAATATTAGAGATGATTTATAAAAAATACCCGCACATTATCAGGATCATTGTAACAGCCTATCAAGATCTTAATATTATTGAACAAGCTGTTAACAGGGGAAGCATACATGGATATATTAGTAAACCGCTAGATATTAACAAAGTAAAACTAGTGATAAATAATGCATATGAAAAGCATTACCTGAAAGAAGCAAATATAGCATTAACGAATGAACTTAAGGAAACAATAAAAGAATTAAAAATAAAGGCAAATGAACTAAAAAAAGAAATATCAAAAAGAAAAGAAGCACAGGAATTAAACAAATATTTCAGGGCTATTCTCGATAACACAGATGATCATGCTGTAATTAAAGATTTAAATCTAAGGTGGATAGCATGCAACGATATTCTTGTTAAATTATGCAAGAAAAAAGATATGAATGAACTTATAGGCAAAACCGATTTAGAAATTTTTGGCGATTATCCACACGTTAGACAATATATGAAGGATGAACGCAAAGCCCAAGCTTTGAAAAAGGGAGAATATGTTGAAAGAGAAGAAATATTTGTTGATGCTGAAGGGAAAGTAATGCATACTCATGTTAGAAAATTTCCGGTATTTGATGAAAACAACAATTTAATTGCTACTGCAAATATTTCGCGAGATATTACTGAAAAAAAATTAGCACAGGAAAAAATCAAAAGACTAAATGAAGAACTTGACAAATCAAATAAAAAACTCGGAAAAGCATATAAAGAATTATTGAATTTAGATTTCGCAAAAAGCCAGTTTTTAAGGATGATAAGTCATGAAATGCGCACACCTCTTAATGGAATAATTGGCCCTTTAAAATTATTAAAAGATAAAATCCATACCGAAGATATTAACAGATTAATTAAAATTTTAGACACATCAACATCACATCTTGAAAATTATACTTTAACAGCTTTACAAATAACTCAATTTATATCAGGATCATATAAAATAAAAAATGAAAAAGTTGATCTTGTTAAAATTATAAATACCAGTATTGATGCATTATCCGATATCCTAAGAGAAAATGAAACACAGATTCAAACCAAGTTTGATGATGATTCATATATTATTACAGGTGAAAACGATTTAATTTTAAAATCAGTTAAAATTTATATCGAAACCCTTTTATTAAATTATTATAAAGATGGATTAATTGAAATTATATTGTATAAAACATCAGAAAAAATAATTATTAATTTTATCAACTATAATATTAGAGCTTCAATTGAAGAAATCGCCAATCAGTTTGTTTTAGATATTTACCTGGGCGACACAACCCAGCATCCCAGTCTTGATATTCATCTTGCAAAACTGATTTTTGAGGCTCACAAAGGTGAAATTAATTTAAAAGGTGATAGGGATAAAATGATTTTAGAAATTTCTTTTGATATATCAGCATGATATATTCGTTTGTATTAAATTAAAAATTTGATTTAAAAATATTTATAGCAATAGCAATAATTTTAATAAATTTACAAAATTCATTTCTATATAATAATTGCGAAATATTAACATTATAAATTTCTTATTCGAAAGGAAAAACAACAGGAAAATCCATTAAATGAATTTGTCTAGTGAAAATTTAATAAAGGAGTTAAAAAAGGGAAACGAAAAGATATTCGACGGAATTTTCCGTGAATATTATCAGGGACTATGCATGTTCGGTAATCAATATATTCATAATATATCTATTACTGAAGAAATTGTGCAGGATGTTTTTTTAAAAATCTGGGAAAAAAGAAATTTATTAGAACCACATTCTTCGTTTAAAACATATTTATATACTTCAGTAAGAAATGGTTGTATTGATTATATTAGGAAAGAAAAAGTAAAAAATAAATATGCCGATAGAATAAAAGAACAGGAACAATCATTTATAAAACCTGAAGACATACCAGATAAGCATATTATAAATGAAATAAAAAAAGCAATTAATACACTGCCTACCCAAAGGAGGAAAATATTTCGCATGAACCGTTTTCTGGGTCTTAAATATAAAGAAATAGCCGAAAAATTAAATTTGTCACCTAAAACAGTTGAAAACCAAATGGGAATTGCCTTAAAGCAATTACGCGAAATATTAAAAAAACATATTCCTATAATCTTATTATTTTTTTGTAAAATTTTAAATTTATTATAGGGGGATTTTTAATGATAACCGTTTAATAAACAGAAAACAGAAATATGGGGAGAAAAGAAGTTATAAATTGGAATGTAATTGCGAAATTTCTATTAAAAGAAACTACTGAAGAAGAAAATTCGCAAGTGAAAGATTGGTTTGAATCAAATTCAAAAAATAAAGATGAATTTGAAAAAATCAAAAAGTCATTACATCTGGTTGAATTAATAAATGATATAGATACAATTAATGTTGAATCATCTTTAATGAGACTCAAAAATAAATTCCCCAAACACTCTAATATATTTAAGCTAAACAGAAGATTGTTATTGAGAATAGCAGCTTCTATTTTAATCATTCTGTCAATTGGATATGGAGCTTTATTATTAAATAATTCAAATAAAACCAGGTTTGTTGAAATATATTCCGAAAACCAAAACAACTTGGTTGAACTTTTGCCCGATGGATCAACAGTTTACCTAAATGCAAATACATATTTTAAATACACTAAAAAGTTTGATGGTGATGAAAGAAAAGTTGAACTATCGGGAGAAGCTTTTTTTGAAGTTACACCTGAAAAAACCAAACCATTTATTATTGATGCAGGCAAATCTCTTATTAAAGTATTAGGAACATCATTTAATGTTAAGGCTTATAAACACAACAAAAAAACAACTGTTTCGGTTAATTCGGGTTTAGTAGAGGTATATAATAAAAATATCCTGGGTGCCGAAAAAAAAGGATTATTATTGGAAGAAGGAACACAGGGTACTCTTTTATTAGCTAATAATAAAATTGATAAATCGGAAATAGAAAACCAAAATTATTTATCCTGGAAATCGAAAATTATCAATTTCAACCAAAATCCATTATATGAAGTTGCAGAAGTGTTAGAGAGTGTTTATCAAATAAAAATAAGTTTTGCTAACGATGAGCTTAAAAATTTGCCATTAACCGCTACCTTCGAAAATAATAATTTAGATTACGTTATGGATGTTATTTTAATTACTTTTAACATTGAAATGCGAAAATATGAGAATGAAATATTGTTGCT
>JAFGQQ010000415.1 GCA_016935595.1 Bacteroidales bacterium | reverse complement strand
TGCATTATCGTAATTTACCGATACTGTTTGATTACCAACACTAGTCCAAGTTACAGTTATCTGGTTAGTAGTAGCACCTGCTGTAATTGTTCCTCCGGTTACACTCCACGAATAATTAGTCATTGATGCCTCGGTGGTATAAGTAACACCTGTTTCATTCAAACATACAGAGTTATCGCCGGTTATTGTTGGTATCGGTAAGTCATTAACTGTTACAGAATAATCAGTTGAACTAGCTGCCGTACAACCATTTGCATTATCGTAATTTACCGATACTGTTTGGTTACCTAAACTAGTCCAAGTTACAGTTATCTGGTTAGTAGTAGCACCTGCTGTAATAGTACCACCAGTAACACTCCAAGAGTAATTTGTCATTGATGCCTCGGTGGTATAAGTAACACCTGTTTCGTTCAAACATACAGAGTTATCGCCAGTAATTGTTGGCGTTGGCAAATCACTAACTGTTACCGAATAAACCGTTGAAGAATTAGCAGAACAGCCACTCAAATTTTCGTAATTAACCGAAACAGCTTGATTGCCTACACTAGTCCATGTTACAGTTATTTCATTAGTATTAGCACCCGAAGTAATAGTACCACCTGTTACACTCCACGAATAATTTGTCATAGATGCTTCAGTGGTATAAGTAACACCTGTTTCATTCAAACATACCGTGTTATCGCCAGTAATAGTAGGTATTGGTAAAGCATTAACTTTCAAATACGGATTACCATTCATATTTTCAACACACACGGTAGTCTCTTTATTCCGGGCAACCATTGTATATGTACCAGCTAAATTTACAGAGTAATTTATTGGAGTGTCATCAGTACCTGAAATAGAAAGAAAATTAATAGGACCGAAACCATTTCGGTAAACAAAATATTCCATTCCTGTTTCAGAATCATCTAAAATTAAATTAGTTGATTCCCCAGCACAAATAGAATCTATCTGTAAAGACAAATCATAAATAGAAGGACTTTTTAATACATAAGTATAATCTGTTTGAGTAAGAAGCGGATTACCACCAC
This sequence comes from Bacteroidales bacterium, assembly GCA_016935595.1. Next base: position 5,260 of record JAFGQQ010000415.1, on the reverse strand, counting down.
TATCATACTGTTGATACTGAAAATAGATTCTTTTCGTATCATCTTTACCCCAATATGAAGAAGGAATCTTATATGGGTTGAAATAACATACTGCCGTTTCATCGGTTCCAATTTGTTCTATCCAGTCAGGATGAGGAATAGGTAATGAAAATTCATCTAATGTAAACACATACCATGAAATAGAAACCGCAGAAGGATCCCAATTGGCATGAACTACAGCCTCAGAAGAGTCTGCAGAACAATATTCAACATCCAAGCTTGGAATTGGATTTCCAATGGCAGCACCTTTTTTTATTAATTTGCTAACCTGCGATAAATCAATACCTTTTTCAACAGCTTTACTATCTCGTTCTGTTTGTGCAAGCACCAAACCTATATTTAAGACACTTACAATAAATAGTAAAATTCTCAGACGGTTCATATACATTCGTTTAGATTATACCTACGTAACAATTAAAAAAAGCATTTCCACTTAACTTATTTATAGTTAAAAAGAAAACGCTAAGTAATCCACTCAAAACAAATAATGATTCATCAAAATATTTTTTTTGACGAATATTCACTTTTTTATGATTTTTGTACGTAGACATTATTTTTATGTTGCATTTAGCACTATTTAACAAATAAAAAAAATCCTCATATCATCCTGCACTAATTTTTCACTACAATACCTAGTTTTTCAAGCGATTGAGGCGTATCCTCAAGCGCAATTCTGGCAATTTTAATGTAATCACTCACCCAGTCCTGAACTTTTTGGGTTTGCTTTTTCTTTTTTTGAGTAAGCATTTTAACCAATCCGGTCACTTTAGCTCCTTTATCTGACAAATCCATCAGTTCAAGTAAGTCTTTTTTCAACTTAACAATATGATCTTTAGTAACTCCATATTGCTCCAAATCGGGCCAATATTCTGAATTGTCTAACAAATTATTGCAAAAAACCGACACTTGAAAAACCCATTTCTTATATGTTCTTTCACGAACTCCATCCAACAATAAGGCTTCTCTTGCTTCAATATTTGACACAAAAGCAATACGGGCAATTTTCAGATATTTCATATAAGAACGGGACAATTCTTTATGTTTTTCCTTTTTTCTATTATACAACCCTACTTTTTCACCTGTTTTAACCAGGTGTTCTGTTTCAATGGCGCCCAATTCATCGTAAAGCCTCTTCCCTTCTGCAATCCGCTGTTCATTATAACCAAAGTTACAAACAGCATCCCTTATTTCTTTATCCGAAATGCTATTGGCAAATAACACTTGAACCTGAAATAGATATTGACTTTTTGATAATTTCGTAAAATGCATGTTTACATTCTAATTTTAAAAATCTATTATATACTTTTTATAAAGTAAAAACAAAGTTTAATAATATTTTTTATAAAAACAAATAAAATAATATAAAATTGAATATGCAAATATATATTTTATAAAAAATAGTATCTAATTATAAATTGTAAATATACATTTAATAAAAAGATAAATTAAATATTAGAATATATTCTAAATATATAATAAAAGAAAATAGTAAATAAATAGAAGAACTTAAATACTAATAAATAGATATTATAAATTTAAATTTCGATAGATATATTTAAGACAAAAAAAATCCTGCTATAATTTAGCAGGATACAATTAATAATAATAGCTGATTACAATTATTCGGCTACAGATTTTTTAATGGATTTATCTTCATTGGATAAACATATAAAGCAAAAAAGGTATTTATTTATTAAACTATTGATTTGATATTTGCAAACCATACTCTCTTCTGATAAACGATTAAATCATTTCAAATAAATACTATATGATAACCATCGTGGCACCATATCCATACTCTTGAAAAGAAGCATCCTGAAAATATAAGTGTTTGTATTGACTCTTTAATAGCTTATGAATCTCTTGTTTTAATGTTCCGTTACCAACACCGTGTATAAAAACGATTTTCTGTTTCTTATTCTTCTCGTTTTGCTTTAATACCTCTTTAAACTTATCTATTTGTATCTTAAGCATTTCGGCATTTGACAAGCCTCTTATATCATCCAGCAACTCATGAATATGAAGATCGACCTCAATAAGATCATCATTTTTGACATGTGTAGTTTTTTTTATTGTAGTATATAATTTTGAGCTTATGTCTTTTTTCGATTCAATTAATTGATCAATTTTTAAATCAATATCTCTTTTTATCAACTGATATAGCTTAGCATTTTCATCAAAATAATCATTTACCGATAAACTTCCGGTGCGCAATAACTGATTACTTTTAAAAGGAATTTGTCGTTCAACCGGCTTAATATATTTATATCGCTTATTTGATTTATATAACACAAGCTGCACTAGCAATGTTTTATTATCAAAATGTTGAATTGGAATTACATCAAGTTGTTCTTTTGTATTAGGTTCAATAAGTCCATTATACAAAGGATTAACCTCATTAATTGATAAAACAGAAATTGTATAAAAACAGAAATAGTTACTATCATTTACAAAAAACAATCTATAATCGCCAGAGTTATCGTCCTTTGACCTACCTTTCAAAATTGCCAGATAACAATTTAACTCATCATCGCCCCCCTCAATCTCATTGTATTTATACTCTTTTTTTTTCTTTTCGTGAGAAACAGTATCAATAACCTTTTCAGTTTCAATCAAAACTATATTATTCATTAAAGCAGGAATCTCAAACCCATCTTCATCCTCAACATATACAGTATTTCCAATAACCCTGGTAACAACACCGCCTCCAACGTCATTTAAAAACTTCACTTTATCGCCTTTTTTTACCGATTTCATTTAATTATGGTATTTTATTTTACAACATCAATTTTTTAGTGGTGCAAAGTTAATTAAATTTGCTGCCACAAAATACAAATGATGCGTCCTGATATTTTAATAGAAAAATTCAATTACGAATTACCTGAAGATAAAATTGCCAAATACCCATTAAGCGAACGGGATAGTTCAAAACTATTAATACTAAATAAAGATTCAAATATTACCTCCGACTCATTTATAAATATTTCAAACAGATTACCCAAAGAGAGTCTGGTTCTATTTAACAATACAAAGGTGATTAGAGCGCGATTATTGTTCAGGAAACATACAGGTGCAAAGATTGAGGTATTCTGCCTTGAACCAGCTAACAATTTAGATGTACAAATAGCTTTTTCTCAAAGAGATGAATCGAATTGGCTGTGCATTATCGGAAATTCAAAAAAATGGAAAAATGGTTCTATTGAATCATCGTTTATTTATAATAACAAAACAGTAACAGTAAAGGCCGAACGTGTAGAAAAATTTTCCGATTCACACCATATTAAGTTTACCTGGTCGGATAATAAACTAACATTTGGGGAAATTATTGAACATATTGGAGTAACACCAATACCACCATATCTGAACCGAGAAACTGAAGATATAGATTTAGAGCGATATCAAACAGTATATTCAAAACACGAAGGCAGTGTAGCCGCACCAACAGCCGGTTTACATTTTACACCAAAAGTAATGAATGAACTGGCTTTAAAAAATATAACTACCGATTATATAACATTACATGTAGGTGCCGGAACTTTTAAACCAGTACAAACAAACACAATCACAGATCATGAAATGCATGTTGAGCATTTTTCGGTTTCGAAAAAAACAATTGAACAATTATTATTGCACAAAGGTCCGGTAATTGCTGTTGGAACCACTACAACAAGAACACTGGAAAGCTTATATTGGCTTGGACTAAAAATTTTAAACAATGAGAATGATTTTATGATTCATCAATGGGAACCATATGAAAAAAAACCAAATTTATCATTCAGTCAATCATTAAACAATATTATAACCTTTCTTACCCAAAAAAAGCAGAATGAATTATCTGCATCGACCGGCATTATGATTGCGCCTGGATACTGTTTTATGGCAATTGATGCTTTAATTACAAATTTTCACCAACCCCAAAGTACACTTTTATTATTACTGGGTGCACTAATTGACGACAAATGGAAAGAGGTATACAATTATGCACTTAAAAACAATTTTCGTTTTTTAAGCTATGGCGACAGTTCATTAATTTTTAACCCAAACGAAAGAAACCGTTAATTAGCCAGCATCTTCATCTCTTTTACGTAATTCATCTTTCAATATATTTTCAATTTCACTGGCGCAAGAACCGCATATAGTAGCAGCATCTGTTTCGTCCTGAATTTGCTCAAAGGTTGTCAATCCCTTTTCTCTAATCACATTTATAATATCTTGTTTTGTTAACTGCATGTGACGGCACACATAATGTTCAAACGACATAAGTAATATCTCTTTTAAATAAGTAGTTTTTCCCAGTTATTACCATTAAAAGCAACTATATTATTCACTCCACACCCTTTAGCATATTTCAACGCCAAATCATATCCCATCTGTAAATCATCAATATGATGCGAATCAGACGCAAGTGTTAAATCAATATTATGTCTTAAACACTTTTCAATTTCAACTATACCAGGGAATGTACTATCTAAACGACCTTTATAAATACCTCTTGAATTTATCTCAACAATAGTATTAAACTCTTTAAAAACTGAAAGTGTTTGGTCTATTTCATCCTGGTACCAATGTTCATTAGTACCAAAATACTTATCATAATTATTCATCTTAACTTTATCGAAGTGACCAACAATATCAGGCTTTTCATTTATAACCATCTCTCTTATCTGAGAATAATAAGCTTTTACAGCACATTTAATATCATCATTAAACACATTTTTCAAACCTACATGATAATTTTCCGACGGACCATCAATAAACCATAAATCACCATTGTTATTATTTTTAACCAGATGAACAGAACCAACAATAAAATCAAGATTTAATAATCGACGCCACTCGTTAAATGATACAGTGATTCCTGGAATATAATCAGCTTCGAGACCAATATAAACACTCAACTTTGATTTATATTTTTCCTGGGCTTCAATTATTGTTTTTTTATAATCGAACAATTGATTAAAACTTAAACTAAAAGAATTTTCAAATGGAACAGGAGCATGACTGGTAAAAGCAATACTGACCATTTTAAGATCAATTGCTTTTTCACAAAACTCATCAACAGTTGATTTACCATCGCAAAATTTAGTATGTGTATGAAATGAAAACATTATCTGATTAATTTAAAATATTATTGTTTTACAATAGTTCGTTAATTTTTAAGCGGCCATAGTGCCGTATAATATAAGCTCTTTGACATATTTCTGATTTTTAGCAGAGTGTG
>JAFGQQ010000414.1 GCA_016935595.1 Bacteroidales bacterium | reverse complement strand
ATTTTATATATATTATTAATCAATTATAGAATAAAAGAAATTCTTATTTAGGTTATAAAAATAGTAGTTATTTTAATCTCATATTTGTACATTTGTTATAAACTAATATAAAAAGCATGAAAAGAATATATTTCTTTTTAACTATAATTACTTTAATACTTATTTTTTCTTGTCAGCAAGAAAAAATAAAATATCCCAATACATTAAAAGTCAATCAGGTAGATGAGTATTTTGGCGTAGAGGTAAAAGATCCTTACAGATGGTTAGAAGATGAAAACAGCCAGGAAACGAAAGATTGGATTAATCTGCAAAATGAATTGACATTCAATTATTTATCAAAAATCGATTATAGAGATAAGATTAAAGACAGGTTAACAGAAATTTTAAATTATGAAAGAATAACGGCTCCTGAATTTAAAGGCGGATATTATTTTTTTCAAAAAAATGATGGTCTTCAAAATCATTCGGTTTTATATTATTTTAAAAATTTAACTGACGAACCCAAACAAATAATAGATCCAAACACATTTTCAGAAGATGGCTCCATAGCTTTAGTTGATTTTAATGTATCAAGTAATGGAAAATATTTGGCTTATAGTATTTCAAAGTCTGGTTCCGACTGGAATGAAATATTTGTATTGGATATTAATTCCGGAAAACTCCTGGAAGATCATCTTGAATGGGTTAAATTTTCGGGGATTGCATGGTATAAAAATGGGTTTTTTTATAGCCGGTATGATAAACCTGCAGAAGGCAATGAATTTACTTCCGTAAATTTTAACCATAAAGTATTTTATCATAAAATTGGTACAGATCAGATTCTTGATGAATTAATTTTTGAAGATGCAAGATATCCTAATAGAAATTTTTATGCATATATCACTTCAGATGAGAAGTATTTAATAATTTCAGAATCAGAAACAACGTCGGGCAATTCAATTTATATAAAAAATATGCAAACAGATGAAGACTTTACAAAGCTTACTACAAGTTTCGATTATGAATACACCGTAATTGATCATATTGATGATAATCTTTATGTTCTTACAAATTATAAAGCGCCAAAATATAAATTAATCAGGATAAATGTAAATAGCTTGGAAATAGGCAATTGGCGTGATATTATCCCAGAAAAGAGCGAAGTACTTGAATTTGTTGAATTAGTTGGCAATAAAATAGTTGCAGGCTATATAAAAGATGCATATAGCAAGTTAGAACTTTATAATTTAAAAGGAATATATGTCGATGAAATTGAATTACTAGGAATTGGTACAATTAATGAGTTTCATGGTAAACTAAAAAACAATACTGGATTTTATTCATTTACTTCCTTTATTACTCCTTCAGTTATTTATCAATTCAATTCTGAAACAAATAGCATTTCTAAATATTTTAGCCCTGAATTAGAATTTGATCCGGAGCAATATACAACTAAACAAATATTTTATAGAAGTAAAGATGGAACCAAAATACCCATGTTTATTACATATAAAAAAGGAATTAAGCTTGACGGGAATAATCCAACTTTATTATATGGATATGGAGGATTTAATATAAGTATTTTACCTTCATTCAGAATTTCTAATGTAATTTGGTTAGAGAATGGTGGTATTTATGCTTCTGCAAATATTCGTGGTGGTGGTGAATATGGTGAAAATTGGCATTTGGCAGGTACTATATTTAATAAACAAAATGTGTTTGATGATTTCATTTATGCTGCTGAATATTTAATAAAAGAAGGTTATACATCAAATGAATATATTGCAATTCAGGGAGGTTCAAATGGCGGATTGCTAGTGGGGGCTGTTGTAAATCAATGGCCTGATTTATTTAAGGTAGCTTTACCAGCAGTAGGTGTAATGGATATGTTACGATATCATAAATTTACCATAGGCTGGTCTTGGGTTAGTGATTATGGTTCTAGCGAAGATTCTATACAATTTATAAATCTTTATAAATATTCACCATTACATAACATAAGTAAGAATAATAATTATCCGGCCATATTAGTAACAACTGCCGACCATGATGACAGAGTTGTACCTGCACATTCATTTAAATATATCGCCACAATCCAGGAAAAATCAAAAAGTAAAAATCCGGCTTTGATACGAATACAAACCAAAGCTGGTCATGGAAGGGGGAAACCCGTCTCTGTCGCGATTGAAGAGCTTTCCGATATAATAGCTTTTACTTTTTACAATATGGGAGTATTGCCAATCTACGATTAAGATAGAAAGTTAAAATCAATATTAGTTAATTAAAATATTTATCTACATAATAGCATTTCTTTGTGTATTCTCATAAATATAGATATATAGTCATAGAAGGCAATATAGGTGCCGGAAAAACTTCATTGTCAAAAAAAATAGCCTCTGATATTTCTGGTTCAAAATTATTTCTTGAAGATATTAATAACTTATACTTACCTAAATTTTATAAAAATCCTTCTAAATATGCTTTAATTCTAGAATTTTCAATGCTTTATCAAAGGTATGAGCAAATAAAAAACACAATAAGTAAAGAAAATAAACACTATTATATATCAGATTTTTCTTTTGTAAAATCATTGATATTTAGCAAAGTAACCTTATCTGAAGCAGAGTTTAATGTTTTTATGAATTATTTTAATATATTTTATCAGGAGTTACCTGCTCCAGATTTAATAATATATTTAAATTTACCAATTAATAGGCTATTACAACAAATAAAAGTAAGAAATAGGGAATTTGAAAGAGAAATAAATGCTGAATATTTAGAAAATATTCATTCTGAATTTATTATTTATTTTCATAAACATCAGAATAACAAATACTTGATAGTAAATGCAGGTAATACCGATTTTATTTTTAATAAGAAGTATTATGAGATGATTTTAGATTTAATTACAGGTTTTCGTAGTAGAAATGGAATAAATAAGTTGGAATTGAGGAAATAGCAGTAAATATTTGTATTCAATTATTTTTTTTTTTTAAAAACATTATTAAGTTTGTATCTAAGAAAATTTGAAAACAGAATTAATTAAAAATACCCTAATTATGAAAAAGATCAACATTAAATTACTGGCCATTTTTTTATCTTCAGCAATCGTGATGATTGGCTGCAATCCGCTGGAAAAAATGAAAGAAGCATCCAGTGGCATAAAATATACCGTAAACCCTAGAGTGCTTGAAATGCATGGAGGAGCGGTTGAAGCATCCATTACCGGTGATATTCCGGGTAAGTTTTTTAATAAAAATGCAATCTTAACTTTTACTCCAGTTTTAAAGTATGAAGGAGGAGAAACAGAACTAGAACCATTCGTTTTACAAGGTGAAGCAGTTCAGGCAAATAATAAATCTATTCCTTATGAAGCTGGAGGACAACTTACTCATAATGTAAGTTTTGAGTATAAAGATGAGATGAAAGTCTCTGAGCTAGTTTTACGAATTGTTGCTGAAGTAAAAGGGAAGAATTTGCCTTTCCCTGATGCTAAAATTGCTGATGGAATAATTGCAACACCAAAATTGGTAAAAATTGATCCGAAATCAATTTTAATGTCAGATAATTTTAAACGTATTATTCCGGTTACCAAAGAAGCTGATATTCATTATGTAATTAATAAAGCAGATATTAGAAATTCGGAATTAAAACAGGAAGACATTAAGTTAATAGAAGAATTTATTAAAAAAGTAAAAGACAAAGAAAGGCTTGAATTTACAAAAGCAAAAATATCTGCTTATGCTTCACCCGATGGCCCATATGATTTTAATGAGAATTTATCGGTAAACAGGCAGAAATCAGCTAAAAAATTTACTGATTTAGAATTGAAAGGTGCAAAAGAAATTAAAGCCGAAGGTTTCTTTGCTCTTGAATCAACAGCCGAAGATTGGGATGGATTTAAAACCTTGATGGAAAAATCGGACATTAAAGATAAAGAATTAATTTTACGTGTTCTTTCTATGTATACCGATCCTGTTGTAAGAGAAAAGGAAATTAAAAATATTTCTCATGCATATTTAGAAATTGCAGATAAAGTTTTACCAAAACTTCGTAGGTCAAAAATAATTATAGATGCTAATGAAGTTGGTTATAGTGACGATGAATTAAAAGACTTAGCTACTTCTAATCCTGATACCCTTAATGTTGAAGAATTACTTTATTCTGCAACTTTAGTTGAAGATGATAAAGTCAGATTAGAGATTTATAAAGCTACAGTCGAGAAATTCCCTGAATGTTTCAGAGCCCAAAATAATATTGGTGTTGTTGAGCTTGACCTGGATAACATGGAAGGAGCTAAAGGTGCTTTTGAAGCTGCTAATCAGCTTAAAGAATCAAATGCAATAATTACTAATAATATGGGAGCCGTTGCTTTATTAGAAGGTGATCTTGAAAATGCAAAGGAAATTTTAAGTAAAGCCACTGATGCTGGAGATTTAGTAAATTACAATTTAGGTATTATATCTATAATTGAAGCTGATTATGAAGCTGGATTGAACTATTTAGCTAAATCAAATTCGTTTAATCAGGCTTTATGTATGCTATTGGCTGGCAATAAAGAAGCCGCAATGAATAAACTTGACCAAGTTGAAAATCCTGATGCAGATGTATATTATTTAAAAGCAGTAATTGGTGCCAGAGCACAAGATCAAAACACAGTTATGAATAATTTGCGCACTGCAGTTGGAAAAGATGCGACATTAAAAGAATATGCAAAAACTGATATCGAATTCGCTGCATATTTTGAAGATGAAACATTTAAAACCATTGTACAATAATTACAAAAATTAATATTTTTAAAAAAGGGTTAATCGCAAGTTTAACCCTTTTTTATTTTATTAAAAAAGTCCCAGATAACAATTCCCACGCTTACTGCGATGTTTAAAGAATGTTTTGTTCCGTATTGAGGTATTTCTATAAAATCGTCACACTTATATACAATTTCCTGGTCTATACCTTCTACCTCATTTCCAAATATAAGTGCATATTTTAATTTATTATTCACTTGGTAATTATTGAGAGTAATGCTTTTTTCGACCTGTTCTATAGCAATGATTTTATAATTCATTTTAATTAAATGATTAACAGCTTCTAAAGTTGTTTTAAAATATTGCCATAATACGGATTCCGTTGCTCCTAAAGCAGTTTTGTTTATTTCACGATGAGGGGGTTTGCCTGTAATCCCGCAAAGATAAATAGATTCTATCTTAAAAGCGTCGGCAGTTCTGAAGATCGAACCAACATTTAACAGGCTTCTAACATTGTCTAATACAATTATTATAGGTATTTTTTTACTTTTTATATAATCTTCTATTGTTAACCGCTTTAATTCGCTGTTTTTAAGTTTTCTCATTATTTATCACAATCATTTTTGTAGTGACTTTTAGAAAAAAACGCTAATTTAGAGGACTTATGGAATATTTAAAAATATTATCATGATTATTCACGAGTACCAGGCAAAACAAATTCTTAAACAATATAATATTCCTATTCCCGACGGAGATGTTGCATATAACAAAGAGCAAGCTGTTGAAATTGCTAAAAGAATTCATAAAAATACAGGGATTAATACCTGGGCAATAAAAGCTCAAATTCATGCAGGGGGAAGAGGTAAAGGAGGCGGAATTAAAATTGCTAAGTCAATTGATGAAGTTGCAAAATACTCGAATCAGATCATTGGAATGAATTTAATTACACCTCAAACCAGACCCGGAGGGAAAATTGTTCATAAAGTATTAATTGAACAAGGAATATATTATCCTGGAAATAAACCTGTAAAAGAATTTTATCTTAGTATTTTACTAAACCGTTCAATAAGCAGAAATACAATAATATATTCAACTGAAGGAGGAATGGATATTGAAACCATAGCCGAGAAGACTCCTGATTTAATTTTTAAAGAAAATATTAATCCTGCAATTGGTCTTCGAGCTTTTCAAGTGAGAAAAATTGCCTTTAATTTAGGTTTATCAGGAAAATTATTTAAAGAAATGGCAAATTTTATTACAAACCTTTATAAAGCATATGAAAAGGCAGATGCATTATTGTTCGAAATAAATCCGGTAATTAAAACTTCTGATGAAAAAATATTTGCAGCAGATGCTAAATTTAATCTTGATGATAATTCCCTTTTTAGACATCCTGAATATATAGAAATGAGAGATTTATCTGAAGAGGATCCTGCTGAAGTTGAAGCAGCCAGGTATCGTTTAAATTTTATTAAATTAGACGGAAATGTTGGGTGTATGGTTAACGGAGCAGGTTTAGCAATGGCAACAATGGATATAATTAAACTCTCGGGAGGGAAACCTGCAAATTTCTTAGATGTAGGGGGAACTGCAAATTCTGAGACAGTTGAAGCAGGATTTAATATTATTTTAAAAGATAAGAATGTTAAGGCAATTTTAATTAATATTTTCGGAGGTATTGTACGTTGCGACAGGGTAGCACAAGGCATTACAGAAGCTTATAATAAAGTAGGCAACATAAATATTCCTGTTATTATTCGTTTACAGGGCACAAATGCTGAAGAAGCTAAACAGTTATTAGATTGTTCAGGTTTAAAGATTCATTCAGCAATATCTTTTCAAGAAGCAGCAAATCAGGTAAAAAATTTAATTACTTGAGTAAATATTATTGCAGTTATAAAAAAACTTAACCATTTTATTTATTGTGGACCTGTTTTTAAAAGCTGTATATAAAAGTAATTAATACAGGTACTAGAATTGAAAGAACTATTCCATTATAAATAGAAATAACTGCATATTCTTTTCCTGTAAATTTAGTAATTATGGGCAGGGAGGTATCCATAGAGGTTGCTCCACCGGAAGCTATAGGTGCAAGTCTCCCAAAATATCTTACTAATAAAGGAGTAAAAATAAATGTAAAAATT
>JAFGQQ010000413.1 GCA_016935595.1 Bacteroidales bacterium | reverse complement strand
GGTATAAATACCGGAAGATTAGGATTCCTGGCAACAGTATCACCAAACGACATTTCCAAACTAATTAATTATATTGTTGAAGGAAATTATGACATTGAAGAAAGAACCTTGTTAAAACTTGATACAAAAGGTTTATTTGATGATTTTTTTTATGCATTGAATGATATCACAATACAAAAGGTGGGATCGGGTTTAATAACTATACACACTTATTTGGATGATGAATACTTAAATTCATACTGGGCCGATGGATTAATTATTGCAACGCCCACAGGATCAACAGCTTATTCTTTGAGTGTTGGAGGACCTATTATGGTTCCTAATTCCGGAGACTTAATTATTTCACCTATTGCACCTCATACACTGTCTGTAAGGCCAATAGTTGTCCCCGATTTTGTTAAAATTACTTTAAAAGTCGAGAGTCGTGATTTGGAATATATATTATCCCTCGATCATCAATCTAAAAGATTAAGTAATTCAATTGATATTAATATCTCAAAAGGAGAGTATAAAATAAAATTGTTGAAATTACCCAACACTTCTTATTACCAGACTCTTCGAAATAAGCTGATGTGGGGGATTGACAAAAGAAATTAAATTTTTATGAACAATTATATATATTTTATGTAATAATACTGTTTATTAATTGTTATATAGAATAAGCGAAGAATATAACATAAATTACTATATTTGAAATATTTTGACAGTTAGATTATTTTGAAAGATGTTTAAGAAACTATATATATTCATCTTTATTTTATTATTAATTATAAATAATTCATCCGCACAACGGTGGAAACTTACCCGATATGAAGTAATTTCAAGTGTGGGAGCATCTTTCGGACAAAATGATATTGTTGGAGTAAGCGAATATAATTTTCAAAATCTTTTCGGTTTAAAAGAAGCGTTTGCCTTTAGAAATTTTGGGTTAACGGGATTTTTAGGTGCAAGATATAGAATAACCGAAAAAACATCAATAAGAATATCTTTTGACGGAGGATTATTCAGGGGCTCAGATCTCGGTAAAGGCACTTCACTACGTAAATTTTCAACTTATTTTTTCGAACCCACAATTCATTTTGAATATTTTTTAATTAAGGAAGGGGTTGTTGGAGCGAAATATTCTATAATGGATTACCGGGGAGGAATTAGCTCGAAAGCAAAACGAAATATGATGAGTTTATACTTGTTCACGGGTATTGGGACTTTGCATTTTTGGCCTTTTGTTAATGAAGCAATAAGTTCAAGGCCTGATTATACTGATGTTTACAAACACAGTATTTTCGTTATACCTGCAGGTATTGGATTGAAATATTTAATTACAAACAGAAATGCCATGGGATTAGAATTAGGCGGAAGATATACCTTAATCCCCGCATTGGTTAAAAGTGGTGATTTTTTAGATGGCATAAAACCCAGTATAAGCAAGAGTAACGATATTTACGGATTTATCAATTTATACTGGGCTTATAAACTTCGTGCTTCCAGGAATGGCTTGCCTTCTTTTAAAAGGAAATAAGTTAAAAATTCTTAAAAAATACATTTCTTATTTCGTTTCACAATAAAGAAGTAGTAATATTGTTTTTTATTTAAGAGTTTTAAAGTAAATGCGAATAATATTAATCACATTTCTTAATTTCTTTTTAATCACAATTCATTCACAACAGTGGACCGAAGTAGGATTAAACCTCGGTATGTCGTTTTATAATGGAGATATTAATGAATCCCGACTTTTTTATCAACCTGCTTTAAGTTATGGTATGTTAATGAAATTAAATATAAATAACAGGTATTCAGTTAAGTTTGCGGCTAAAAATATAAAATTAAAGGCTTCAGATTCTGATTTCGAAAATGTATATCAAAATTCTCGTCAAAATTCTTTTCAATCTCAGGTTTGGGATGTAGTTTTGCAAACTGAATTTAATTTTTTGCCTTATAATCAACTTTTAAGAGAAAAAGAATCACTAAGTCCATATGTAACAGCCGGAATTGGAGGTGCTTATCTCACAAATTCAGGTTCAGTTGTTTTAGTTGTGCCATTTGGTATTGGCATGAAATTCAGATTAAATAAAAGAATGGGAATAGCAAGTGAATGGACATTTAGAAAAACTTTTTCGGATAAAATTGATAATACTTTTAATATAACAAGCAGTGAAAAAAAATCTTTAATTCATAATAATGACTGGTATTCAATTATTGGAGTAATTTTTACTTATAATATATCAAAATTACGGATAGAATGTCCAGCATATGAATGACACAAAATATGGACTTAAAGGAAAAAATACTAAAAAGTAAAATCCCTGAGCATGTAGTAATTATTATGGACGGGAATGGAAGATGGGCCAGGAAAAAGGGAAACCAAAGGATTTTTGGACATAAAAATGCTATTCAGGCTGTACGCGATACAGTTGAGGGAGCAGCTGAAGTGGGAGTGAAATTTTTAACTTTATATGCATTTTCAACAGAAAACTGGAACCGGCCCCGTACCGAAATAGATGCTTTGATGTCATTATTAATTTTAACATTAAAAACCGAGACTAAAAGCTTACATGAGAATAATATACAGTTACAGGTAATTGGCGACATGAATAGTTTACCGAAAGATGTTAAGAAAAAGTTGGATGAATCGATAAAAATAACAGCTCAAAATACAGGGATGAAATTAATATTAGCCCTTAGTTATAGTGGAAGATGGGAAATAGTTAATGCTGTAAAACAAATATCAAGTGAAATCGAGTTAAAAAAAATTGATTCATCAGTAATTGACGAAAATACTTTTAAACAATATTTGCAAACATCAAAATATCCTGATCCTGAATTATTAATCAGAACAAGCGGGGAATTCAGGATTAGTAACTTTTTATTATGGCAAATTGCATATTCCGAATTATATTTCACAGAGATACTTTGGCCCGATTTTCGCAAGAAAGATCTTTTTGAAGCAATTGATAATTTTCAGAAACGTGAAAGACGATTTGGGAAAATAAGTGAACAACTATATAATGAAAAATAATAGTAGCCTTTTGAAAAAAATATATTTTTTATCTTTTTTTGCTATCATTGCTTTTATAGCTTGTTATTCGCAAGATTCGGTTTACAATAATATTGAAGTAATGGATTACAGGTTATCGAGAGAGTATGAAATTGCAGAAATTAAAGTTACCGGAGTTAAATATTTAGACGAAAATGTATTGGCGCAATTATCAGGTTTAAAAGTAGGTCAGAAAATTGAAATTCCTGGAGAAGAAATTACAAAAGCTTTAAAAAAATATTGGAAGCAAGGTTTGTTTTCAGATGTTAAAATATCCTATGAAAAAATTGAAGGCAATAAAGTATATTTAAATATTTATTTAAAAGAACGTCCTCGATTAGCAAGCATTTCTTATAAAGGCATAAAAAAATCAGACGAAGACGATTTGAAAGAAAAGATTGAATTGAGAAGAGGCACACAAATCACCGATAATTTAATAAATAATACAAAAAATATTATAATAAGACATTACCTGGATAAAGGTTTCTATAATGTTGAAGTGAACTATACTATGCAAGAGGATAGTGTTTTTCGCAATACAGTAAATTTAGTTTTCGAAATTAATAAAAACAAAAGGGTAAAAATTAAAGAAATTAATTTCATTGGGGTGACTGCTGTTAAAAAAAGTAAACTCAGAAGGGCTATGAAGGAAACCAAAAGGAAGAGAATATATAATCTTTCAAAGCCTTCTAAATATATACCCAAGAATGTAAGAGATGATTATAAGAAATTAATAGAAAGATATAATGAGCTTGGTTATAAAGACGCAAGAATCATTAAGGATACACTATATGTACTTGATAAGAAAAATTTGATTCTGGAAATTACAATTGAAGAAGGCAATAAATATTATTTCAGGGATATTACCTGGATTGGTAATACAAAACTATCATCCAGTGATTTAAATAGAGTTCTTGGAATTACGAAAGGAGATCATTATGATCAATCACTGCTGGATAAAAGATTATTTATGGATGATGATGGTATATCTACTATTTATTTAGACGATGGTTATTTATTTTTTGAAGTTATTCCGGTTGAAACTGTTGTTGACGATTCAATCGACATCGAAATGAGAGTTTATGAAGGTGAACAGGCTTCAATAAATGAAGTAGTTATAAATGGTAATACTAAAACAAATGAACATGTTGTAAGAAGAGAATTGCGCAGTCGCCCTGGAGATTTATTCAGTAAAACAAATATTACGCGGTCAATTATGGAATTGGCTAATTTGGGATATTTTGATCCTGAAATGTTAGATGTTAACCCAATTCCCGATCCAATGCAAGGCACAGTCGATTTAAAATATAAGGTCGAAGAAAAAGCAAGCGACCAGTTCGAAGTCTCGGGGGGTTATGGCGGAGGACAGTTTATAGGTTCTGTTGGTTTAACCTTTAATAATTTTTCGGCAAGGAATATGTTTAACGGGAAAGCCTGGAGGCCAATCCCCACGGGTGATGGTCAATCACTCGGCATAAAAGTTCAGGCTACAGGGAAATTATATCAATCATACAATATATCATTCAGAGATCCCTGGTTTGGAGGCAAAAAGCCAAATTCTTTTTCAATAGCTTACTACCATTCCATTCATAAACGTCCCGATTATTCGAGTACTTCATATTATAATCCGTATGGTTACAGCTATGGTTATAACTGGAAGGATATTCCTATTATAGGTTATATGAAAAATTCCGGGGTATCATTAGGACTAGGAAGACGTTTGCAATGGCCCGATGATTATTTTACACTTTATAATGAGCTATCTTTTCAACGATATAATTTAGATAATTATGATCCATACCAAACATTATTTGATTTAGATAATAAAGGGACTGGAAAATATAATATTTTGAACCTGAACACTATATTTGGCAGAAGTTCAATTGACCAGCCTATCTATCCAAGAAGAGGATCAAATATAAGCCTGGGTCTTGAGTTAACCCCACCATATTCACTATTTTTTGAAGTCAATCCTTCCGATCCGGATAGCATAAAACATAAATGGGTCGAATACCATAAATGGACATTTAAAGGAGACTGGTATTTAAAAATAATAGAAAATCTTGTATTAGCAACAAAAACACAATTTGGCTATATAGCATACTATAATAAGGATAAGGGTGTAGCGCCGTTTGGCGGATATAGTGTCGGGATCGATCCTATGACTGGTGCATTTTATTCATATGGAAAAGAAATTGTTTATGTACGAGGATACCAGAATGGAGAATTATCTGCTCGTGAAGAAGGTAAAAACACAGCCAATTTATTTACAAAATATACGCTTGAGCTAAGATATCCGGTATCTTTGAAACAGCAAGCCACTGTATATGTATTAACATTTGTTGAAGCAGCCAATGGCTGGTATTCATTTAAATCTTTTAATCCTTATCAGGTTAAGCGAACAGTTGGTGTTGGTTTACGTGCTTTTCTTCCTATTTTTGGCATGCTTGGTATTGATTATGGATATAGGCTTGATGACGCACCTGGGGCACCTGCACATCAGGGGCAATTCCATTTTATTTTAGGACAGGAATTTTAACAATTTTGGTATGACTATTGATAGGTTTTTTATATAACCAATAAAATTTATTATCATGAAAAAAATTATACTATTCGTAACAGTTTTCATTTTCTCGATTGGTTTGGCTTTTTCACAGAAATTTGCCTTTGTCGATTCGGAATATATTTTAAGTCATATTCCGGCTTACAAATCAGCTCAGGATCAATTAGACAATATTTCTTCCGAATGGCAAAAAGAAATTGAACAGAAATACCAGGAAATAGACCAATTGTATAAAAATTATCAATCCGAGAAAGTTTTACTTTCCGAAGAAATGAAAAGAAAAAAAGAAGATGAGATTATTTCAAAGGAAAAGGCTGTAAAAGACCTTCAAAAGAAATATTTTGGACCTGAAGGGGATTTATATAAAAAACGCCAGGAATTGGTTAAACCCATACAAGATGAAATATATAATGCTGTTAAAGAGATTTCGGCTGAAGGTAATTATGCCGTAATTTTCGATACTGCTGAGGGATTAAGTATTTTATATTTTAATCCTAAATACGATATTAGCGATGAAGTATTAATAAAACTGGGTTACAAGAATTAATTTT
>JAFGQQ010000053.1 GCA_016935595.1 Bacteroidales bacterium | reverse complement strand
TGGATTAAACTCTTTTGCTTTATTTATCATATTTTCAGAAATATCAACTCCAATACAATCAAAACCATATTGTTGAAGAAACCTGGTTGAACGCCCTGTGCCACAACCAAAATCAAGCGCTTTTCTGCCATTTATATGTTTGTTTATAATTCCGGGTAAATCCCTGTAAGCCAAGTAATAGGTATTTGAAAACTCAAGTTTTGCATAAGATTCAGCCCGGTCAATGTCCTGGTAAGAATTTTTAAATTCCATTTTAATTTCATTCATTTTTTTTATTTATTCTATAGATATAATGTGGAATTCCTTTCATTAATTCATAATTTTTTGTTAAAAAGTCTCTTTTCATTCCATTCTTTTCAGCTACTTTTTGTGATTTTATATTATCTATATGAATAATTGAAATTAAACTATCAGCCACGTTATTTATAAAGGCATATTCTTTAAAAGCAATTGCTGCTTCTGTTGCATATCCTTTTCCCCTGTGTTTTGGCATAATATGATATCCTATCTCCCATTCAGTTTTTCCTTCAACTTCCTGTTTCAACAGGCCACATTGGCCAACTAATTCTCGTGTCTCCTTATAATTCAAAGCCATTAACCCATGCCCGTCATTCTTATACCGGTTAAGTTGTCTTTCAATCCACCATTTACTACATTCAATTGTTGGTTCAACAAAAGATAAATATTCTATAGAGCCTTCTCCCTGTAAAAAATCCAACCAGATACTTACGTCTTCCATAGTTAATTTCCTTGCTAATAACCTTTCTGTTTCTATCATAATTAAACAAATTATAGACTTTTTAATGCTTTACCTATTCTTATAATACCTTCCTCTATTTGTTTTTCGTCGAGATGAGCAATTGAAATACGAAAAGAACTATTATTATTTCCTGCCGGGAAAAATATTCTACCTGGTGTAACTTTTACACCATAATTTTCAATATGATTTATTAACTCGTCTTCATTAATTTTTTTATTTAAACTTTCCACCCAAAATGTATAACCACCATTTGGTTTAGTATATTTAAATTTCTCAGATGGAAAATATTCCCTGGCTGCTTTTAAAGCAGTATTCATTCTTTTCCGATAAATACGATGTAAGCGTTTTATATGCATATTATAATATCCTGACCTATAAAAAAGATATAAAGCGGCTTGATTTAGCGTATTACCCGGTAAATCTCCAATTCTTTTTAAGGCACACAATCTTTCAATACATTCCTTACTGGCAGCAATCCATCCAAGTCTTAATCCCGGGAATAAAACTTTCGAAAATGTTCCAATATAAAGAACAATATCATTCCAATCCATTGATTTTATAGGAAGTATATTTTTCCCAAAATATTTCATTTCTTCTTCAAAAGCATCTTCAACAATCGGCACTCGGTACTTTTCGCATAATCTTAAAAATCTTTCACGATGCGTTTGGCTAGTAGTAATTCCAGTTGGATTTTGAAAATTAGGCATGGTATATATTAAAGCAGGTTTTTCTTCATGTAATTTTTTTTCTAAAACTTTCAAATCAATCCCACTTTCTTTTAAAGGAACAGAAATAACTTTAACATTATAAAAATTAAAAAGCGGAATTACTGAAGAATAGGTAGGACTTTCTACAAATACTTTTGCCCCTGGTTTAACAAGCATCTTTAAGATAAGTTCAACAGCATTTTGTGCTCCGTTGGTAATTAATATCTCATCAACAGAAACAGATATGCTATGTTGCTTCATATTTTCAACAATCAATTCACGTAATGGCTTATAACCCATTGGATCACCATATTGAAAAAGCAAATTTCCCTTTTCCTTAATAGCCCGATTCAGGCACTTTCTGAATTCATTAACAGGCATCAAATCAGGATCGGGACTTAAAGGTAAAAAATTTATTATACCTGCCTCAGCCTTAATATTTTTAAACTTGTTTAATTCATCTAATAAATGATTGATTTGCATTGTGCATGCACCCTCCCAGTCAATTATCTGTTTTTTAATTTTATCTTTAATAGTTACTATTTCTGCCCTCTTTCTCACCACTGAATACGATCCTGGCCTGCTTTCTATATAACCAAGCGACCATAATTCCTGATAAGCTTTATAAATTGTTGTCCGGTTTACACCTAATTGTTCTGAAAATCTCCTGGAAGAAGGAAGCTTATCTCCAGGTTTTAAAATATTTTTATCAATCATCTCTTTGAGCTGATTAAAAACCTGTTTATACAGGGATTCTCTTCTTTGTGTATTTATATCAATTAATAACATAGTATTCCAGAATTTTTATTTGCAAAATTATTAAAAATCTATCTACTTGCAACAGCCAATTTTATCTAAATTTAAGCAGGCCAATTTTAAACTGAATATAGAAAAAGCTGCAGAAAATACTGCAGCTCCAATAATAAAATTAAATATTTAAATATCTGTTTTAATTTTAATTGAACAGCCAATTGCTTTTGTTATCTCAGGATCAGGTTTTTCACCATTTAATAATGCATTAATTGCATTTGCCAGGTATTTTATTTGAACACTTGAAGGATCCATTGGACTATCATCAATTGTACCAATATATTTAACATAAAATTCATTATCCATATTTTCAAGTAAAAATACATGTGGTGTTTTTGTAGCTCCAAAATATTTATGTGTTTTATGATTATCATCAAGTAAATAAGGATAAGGATATTGCTTTTCTCCGGCTCTTATTACCATATTTGAATACGAATCGGCAGGCACTATTGTTGAATCATTCGGGTTAACTGCAATAACAGGAAAACCTTTATCAGCATAATCTTTATGAAGCTGAATAATACGTTCTTCATAAGCTTGAGCATAAGGACAATGATTGCAAGTAAATATTAAAACCACACCTTTTTTACTAAAATAATCAGATAATGAAACATATCTGCCATCTATGTTCAATAACTCAAAATCGTGCACCTTATCACCAATCTTAACTCCCTCCTGAGCAAAAATTAATAGTGATAATAAAAACATACCTGAAATAAATACTATTTTTTTCATAATATATTAGTTTAATGAATTATACAATTATTAATTATAGAATCAAGTTCTTCAAAATCAAAAGATTTCTCATAGAACAATTTTATATTTCTATTAAAAATTATGGTGGCAGGAATTGCTCCAGTCCAGCTCTTATCAACTTTATCTATCCAGGAATTAGGATCGCGTTCATCCAACAACCATACTTCCGATCTTATATTTTCATTTACATAAGGAATTAATAAAGCTTCCTTTTTCGACGGAAAATCAAGACTTATTAAAACAACCCTGAATTTTTCTTTAGTATATTTTTCGTTTATTTGCTCGATATAAGGAATTTCTGTACGGCATGGAATACACCAGGTTGCCCAGAAATTTACCAGATAAGTAGTATCGTTTTGTTTATTTATTATATTTTCAACCCGGTTAAAATTAACAGTCGGTATATTTTTTCCGGTTAAATCCAATACCATAGAAAATGAAAAAAAAATCAATACTATAAAAACAATGTTTTTATTCATAATAAAACAATTTTTTATTAATACTTATTTTATTAATAACAAGGATGGATAAAAAATGTTTAATTATTTATAAACTAATGATAAACTGTTGCTTCCTGTTTTGTGCAATACATGATCCAAAATGCAATCTTCCTGTTTTGTGCATTGCAGCACCCAATTTTTAAGCACCAAAGGTGCGATACCATCAGCCTGGACTGAATGTCCAGGTTACATA
>JAFGQQ010000052.1 GCA_016935595.1 Bacteroidales bacterium | reverse complement strand
ATGCAAATACAGTCTTTCCACAAACCCTTGAAGTTGATTATATCAGGGTATATTCAAACATTGATTATTTAACTATTGAAGGAAAACAAATTGTAATAAGCAATGAAGATAATTTAGAATATTCTATTCCTTATATGGAAGGAGCGGTTTATAATTGGGATATTCCTGAAACCATTACAGTGGTGCAGTCCAATGACTCAGGCCAGATTACCCTTAATTGGGGAGAAACTGCCGAAATATTGAGATGCGAAGTAATTACCTCCTGCGGAACAAAAGAAATTGAACTTCTTGTTAATACAACAGAAACAATAAATGAAGTTTATAATTCTTCCCGTAACCAAAATAGTATAATTTTTCCAAATCCATTTACCGATACATTTAAAATATCTGATAACATTCAAATTCAAAGCTTTAATATTAGTAATATTGCCGGCAAAACAATAGAAAAAAACATAAACCCGGATAACCAGGTATATTCTGGTAGCTTAATGCCTGGCTTATATTTTATTTCTATTGAAGATATAAAAGGAAAACTCTATGTCGAAAAAATAATTAAAAAATAACAATGAAAAATAAAACTAAAACAATATATAAAAACTTACAACTTCTTTTAGTCTCTCTGATTGCGATAAGTTGCAACCGCTTTACTGATTATAAGCCAAAAGCAAGTTTGCCAATAAATGATGCCTATGAAAAACGGATTGATTACCTGCTTAAAGAAATGACTTTGCAGGAAAAAATTGGCCAGATGATTCAGCGAAACGAAGTATGGGGCCATGAAGAGATGCTAAGAAAAGGTATGATTGGGTCTTTATTAAACGTTGTTGGAGCAGAAAAAGCCAATGAATTGCAAAAAATAGCTGTTGAAGAAAGCCGCCTTGGAATTCCCCTATTATTTGGACGTGACGTTATACATGGATTTAATACCATAATGCCCATTCCATTAGGCCAGGCAGCCACATGGAATCCCGATTTGGTCAAAGAAGGTGCACGGATAGCAGCGATTGAAGCTAGAAAAAATGGCATTAACTGGACTTTTGCCCCAATGATTGATATAACGCGTGACCCCCGTTGGGGCCGAATTACAGAAACACTTGGCGAAGACCCATATTTAACCAGTGTTCTTGGAGCAGCTATGGTTAAAGGATTTCAGGGTAATGATTTGTCTGATAAAAATTCAATCGCTGCGTGTGCCAAGCATTTCGCTGCATATGGCGCTGCTGAAGGAGGCCGTGATTATAATACTGTTTCAGTACCAGAAAACGATTTACGTGACATTTACCTTCCCCCCTTCAAAGCATGTCTCGATTCAGGTGTAGCAACCTTTATGGCAGCTTTTAATGAAGTTAATGGAATTCCTGCTTCCGGAAATAAATTTTTATTAACAAACATCCTTCGTAAAGAGTGGAACTTCAGCGGTTTTACGATAAGCGACTGGGCATCGATACCTCAACTGGTAATACATGGGTATTCTGAAAATGAAAAAGAAGCGGCTTATGCATGTATCAATGCCGGTGTAGATATGGAAATGGCAACAGATGCATATATTAATAACATCGAAAATCTGGTTAAAGAAGGAAAAATTACTGAGGAAATGGTCAACGAATCTGTTAGCAGAATACTTAGAGTTAAATTCTTATTAGGGTTATTTGAAAATCCGTATGTTAATCCAAATGACTATCCCGACATTTTAAATGAACAGCATAAACAGGTTGCCCATGAAATGGCAGTGCAAAGCCTAGTACTTTTAAAAAATGATAATAACATACTGCCCCTGAAATCTTCACAAAAAGTTGCAATTATTGGCCCTTTGGCCGATGCACCCTATGAACAACTTGGATCTTGGATTTTTGATGGAAATAAAAAAGATGCTGTTACTCCATTAACAGCCATACGGCAATACATAGGTGATAAAAACCTACAGTTTGCACCCGGTATGGAAATAAGCCGGACTTTGCACAGAAAGGGATTTAACAATGCAATTCAAGCAGCTCAAAAATCAGAAATTATTTTACTATTCCTGGGTGAAGAATCAATTTTATCAGGTGAAGCTCATTGCAGGGCTGATATCAGTTTACCGGGAGTTCAGGAAGATTTGGTAAAAGAACTTGCAAAAACGGGGAAACCAATTATCGGTATTATTATGGCTGGAAGGCCGATTACTTTTGAAAATATTTTACCTTATTTCAATGCATTAATCTTTGCATGGCATCCGGGTACAATGGCCGGGCCTGCCATTTCAGATATTATTTACGGTGTTGAAGCCCCTTCAGGTAAACTACCTGTCACATTTCCGAGGGTAGTAGGACAAATTCCCATATATTATTCCCCAAAAAACTCGGGAAAACCTGCTACTGATGAAAGCTGGGACAGAATGTATGATATCCCGGTTGAAGCTGTGCAATATTCATTAGGAAATACAAATCATTATATTGATTACGGATTTGAACCACTATACCCTTTTGGTTATGGATTAAGTTATACCACATTTGAATATACTGATATACAAATTTCTAAATCTGAGATTAAACAAGGCGAAAAATTCACAATTTCAGCAAAAGTAACAAACACCGGAAATGTTGAAGCATATGAAACAGTGCAACTATATATTAGGGATTTATTTGGAAGCCGCACGAGGCCGGTAAAGGAATTAAAAGGATTTAAAAAAACAAAAATTAAACCGAACGAGACTATAAAAGTCGAGTTTGAACTAGCAACTGAAAATTTAGCATTTTATAACAACAAAATGGAGTTTGTCGCCGAACCGGGGGATTTTACAGCATGGATTGGTGGCAGTTCAAAAGCTGATCTAAAAACAAGTTTTAAACTTATACCTTAATATGAAAACAAATACGGCATATATTATAAAAGTAACTCTGATTGTAGCCCTTGGTGGATTTTTAATGGGTTTTGACGCATCGGTAATTTCAGGTGTAATAAAATTTATCGAACCTCATTTCGATTTATCAAAAATACAATTAGGCTGGGCAGTAAGTTGCCTTACCTTAACATCAACATTAGCAATGATGGTTTCGGGTCCTTTAAGCGATAATTATGGAAGAAAAAAAATTCTTGTTTTTGCTTCAATTTTATATGCAATTTCGGCAATTCTATCTGCCATTGCCCCAACTTTTTCATTCCTAATAATTGCAAGAATGATAGGCGGTTTAGGCGTTGGCGCCTCACTAATTATTGCTCCAATGTATATCGCTGAAATTTCTCCTCCAAAAATCCGTGGACGAATGGTCTCTTTTAACCAGTTAAATATTGTTTTAGGTATTTCGGTAGCTTTTTTTACCAACTATCTTATTTTAAAACTTAGTCAATCCAATGCATCCTGGGCCCAAACATTAAAATTCGATGACTATAACTGGCGTTGGATGCTTGGACTGGAAACACTACCTGCCGTTTTATATTTTGGCTCCCTGTTTTTTGTCCCCGAAAGCCCACGTTGGTTAGCCATGAAAGGACAATTTGACAATGCCTTTAAAATCATGAATAAAGCCAGTTCAAAGGAAACTGCAGAAATTGAATTCAATAACCTAAAACAAAATATTTCAGAATCAGGCCATAAAAATAAAATTCCATTCTCTGAACTCTTTAAACCCTCATTGAAACTGGTATTGATTATTGGGATCGTAGTAGCCATTACTCAGCAAATAACCGGTATTAATTCTGTATTTTTTTATGCGCCAATGATTTTTGAACAATCGGGAATAGGGACTGATGCTTCGTTTTCGCAGGCTATACTGGTAGGATTAACCAATCTTATTTTTACTCTTGTTGCTATTTGGCTTATTGATAAATTAGGAAGAAAACCCCTATTAATTATTGGCCTTACAGGAATTATAATTTCAATGCTCGTTTTAGCCGGCGGTTTTAAAGCCGCAACTTATCAAATTAATGATATTCAAAGCATTGAAATATCAGATAATGCATTAATTGAAAAATTAAAACCGATTGAAGGTAAATTGTTTAAAAATGATGTGGAATTTAAAAATTCACTTGTTGATGTTTTAGGCGAAAATAATGCAAAAGCAAATGAATCAGTAATAATTGCAAAATCAATTAACATGAACCCGCTTTTAATCCTGTTTGGAATTATTGGTTTTGTTGCTTCATTTGCAATTTCTATTGGCCCGGTTATGTGGGTACTCTTCAGTGAGCTATTTCCTAACTATATTCGCGGGTTAGCTATTTCATTTATAGGTTTTATAAATTCAGCAATAAGTTTCTCTGTGCAGTTGGTATTTCCATGGGAATTGGCAGTACTTGGAAATTCCTTAACTTTTTTAATTTATGGAATTTTTGGCGCTGTAGGACTTGTATTCATATTAATTTATCTTCCAGAAACTAAAGGAAAATCATTAGAAGAATTAGAAAAGCAATTAATAAAACAGTTTTAAAATATTTATTATGAAAACTAAAATTTATTTATTAATTATAAGCCTGATAGCATCTATGATTATTGCATGTAATCCAAATGAAAAAGCTGTGAAGGTTGAATTAAAATATAAAAACGGCAGGTATATGATATACCGGGGAAGAAAAGCATTTTATATTAACGGTGCAGGTTGCGAGTTTGGCGATATTCAAAACCTTGCCTCACACGGTGCAAATTCTTTTCGCACATGGCGCACTGTTAACGGCAAAGAACCTGCCCGGTCAATTCTTGATAAAGCTCAGGCTAACGGCCTTACCGTAATGATGGGAATTGAAGTTGGACGTGAAAGGCATGGTTTCGACTATCACGATACAGTATGGGTTAAACAACAATTTGAACGTATAAAAGAAGAAGTAGTCAGGTATAAGGATCACCCTGCCCTTTTAGCTTGGGGAATAGGCAATGAATTAAACCTGGATTATTCAAACAAAAAAGTTTGGAATGCTGTGAACGATATTGCAAAAATGATCCATGAAATTGACGGAAATCATTTAACTACAACAATGCTTGCAGGTATTGGAAAAAATGAAGTAGATTATATCCGGGAAAATTGCCCTGATCTTGATTTTTTATGTATACAAATGTATGGCGATATAGAAAACCTTGCAAAACGAATTGAAGATGCAGGCTATACAGGCCCTTATGTAATAACCGAATGGGGGGCTACAGGCCATTGGGAAGTTCCAAAAACTGAATGGGGTATTCCTGTTGAACAGACAAGTTCTGAAAAAGCCGATGCCATTTTACGAAGATGGAACAATAACATTATTTCCAATAAAACTCATTGTCTCGGCTCTTATGTCTTTCTCTGGGAGCAGAAACAGGAACGTACACCAACCTGGTACGGCTTCTTTCTTGAAACTGGTGAAGAAACCGAACCTGTTGATGTAATGGAATATGCCTGGACAGGAAAATGGCCTCAAAACAGGGTTCCACGTTTAGATTCCATTAAACTCGACCACAAAACAAGATATGATAATATATACCTATTGCCGGGAAAAGAATATCTTCTTGAATACTCAGCAACCGATTTTGAAAAAGACCAGCTTACTGTAAAATGTGAAATACTTGCCGATGTTTCTGAATTCTGGGGACAAGGTGGTGATTTTGAACACAGGCCGGAAACTCTTTTTAAAATGGAAGGGTTAAAATATTCGGGCCAACTTATTATAAAAACTCCTGAAAAAACAGGCCCTTACAGGGTATTTGTATATATATTCGATGGACATAACAATGCTGCCTATGCCAATGTTCCTTTTTATGTAAAGAACTAAATTATAATGAATAAACCATCAGTTATTATTGGAAATACTATTTTAAATTATAATTCGGGAAAAGTTACAGGAGAATTTATTGATATTGAAGGCGAAAGATTTTATAAAATAACTAATGCCCAAAATATGCCCTTGTTTTTTATGAGCCTGGTAAGTAATTCTGACCATTGGCTTTATATTTCAAGTAATGGGGGCCTTTCTGCAGGGAGAAAAAACCCTGATAATGCGCTCTTTCCCTACTACACTGATGATAAAATTACTTCTTTCTCGCATGAAACAGGAAATTTGACAATTATCTTTATTCAAAAGGGCAATAAAACTTTCTTATGGGAACCATTTTCATCAAGCAATGACATACAATACAAGATTACCCGGAACCTGTATAAAAGTATAACCGGAAATAAACTTATTTTTGAAGAGATCAATCATAATCTTGAAATCTCATATCAATATGGTTGGTACAACTCTGAAAAGTTTGGATTTATTAAAAAATCTGTATTAACTAATTTAGGGAAAAATAATGTGTTAATTGAAATGTTGGATGGTATTCAAAACATACTACCTTATGGAATTACACGTATTTTTCAAAATTTATTCAGCAATCTTGCCAATGCTTATAAAAAAAATGAATTGGTTAAACCCGAAAATATTGGTATTTACTATTTAAGTTCAATTCCTACCGACAAAGCCGAACCCAGCGAAGGGTTAAAAGCTTCAATTGCCTGGCAAACAGGAATTGATAATCCTATACTATTAATTTCTTCTCAACAAATTATTAATTTCAGGAAAGGATTGAATATTAAGGAAGAAACTGATATCAGGGCAAGTTGTGGTGCATACCTGGCTAGCACAAATTTTAAAATTGCCACTAATGAGCAAAAAAAATGGAATATTATTGTCGAGCTAAACCAGGATATTGCCGATATAAAAAAAATACGAAAGATAATACAGTCCGGGCATAACCTGGAAAAATGCATTGATGATGATATAAAAAACGGGACAAAATATCTTAAGCACTTTGTTGGCAATGCCGACGGGTTTCAGTTTACTAGTAATGAAGATTTATGTTCAAGACATCTTTCAAATGTCCTCTATAATATAATGCGCGGCGGTATTTTTGCCGATAATTATATAATTTATAAATCCGATTTTTTAAAATTCCTGGAAAATACAAATAAGGCCGTTTATGCTCATTTTAACAGCTTATTTAAAAAACTACAAAACTCATTTTCAATACATCAATTGCTTAAAATTGCAGAGGAAACAAAAAATCCTGATTTTATCCGCATCTCTTACGAATACCTACCCATTACTTTCAGCCGCAGGCATGGAGACCCTAGCCGCCCGTGGAATTTATTTTCTATTGAAACAAAAAACAGCGATGGGTCAAGAAGGTTATATTATGAAGGAAACTGGCGCGATATATTCCAAAACTGGGAAGCATTATGTTTTTCATTCCCTGAATTTATCGAAAATATAATTTGTAAATTCACAAATGCCACAACAGTTGATGGTTATAACCCTTATCGCATTACCAGCAATGGTATTGACTGGGAAGTGCCCGACCCTCATGATCCCTGGTCTAATATCGGATATTGGGGCGACCATCAGATTATATATTTTCAGAAATTGCTTGAACTCTCCTATAATTTTCATCCGGGTAAACTTCAAAAATTTTTAATGAAGGAAATCTTTACTTATGCAAACATCCCTTACCGCATTAAACCATTCCAGTCTTTATATAGTAATCCTTACAGCACCATCGAATTCGATTACAAACTAAATAAAGCAATACTAAAAAAAGTATCTAAAGCAGGTTCGGATGGGAAATTATTGTGTTTAAAAAATAACGAAATATATAAAGTCACGTTAACTGAAAAACTCCTACTGTTATTGTTAGTAAAAATAAGCAATTATGTTCCTGAAGGAGGTATTTGGATGAATACACAGCGCCCTGAATGGAACGATGCCAATAATGCCCTTGTAGGCAACGGTTTATCGATGGTTACATTGTATTACATCCGAAGGTTTGTATGTTTTTTCATTGAAATTATTAATTCTTGTAAAGTTCCAGATTTTAATGTTTCTGCAGAAATCTGTAGTTTTTTTAATGGTATTAATAAAACTTTACAGGAACAGAAAAAATATTTAGGCCCTGGTTTTAATAATGTCCAAAAATTACAGTTTCTAACTAAAGTTGGCATTGCAGGCAGCAATTACAGAAATAATATTTATAATACAGGTTTTAGCGGAATAAAGCATAAACTAAGTAAAGCACAACTGATTGAATTTCTTGAATTATTTTCTCACTATTTAAATCAGTCTATTAGAGTAAATAAACGTCCAGACAACCTGTATCACTCATATAACATTATGAGACTGGAGGATGACAGGCTTGAGGTTCAACATTTATATGAAATGCTGGAAGGACAGGTAGCGATATTAAGTTCAGGATACGCTGACAGTAAAGAAGTTATTGAAATAATGCATAATTTAAATAAAAGTAAAATATTCAGGACTGATCAAAACAGTTATATGTTATATCCCGACAGGCAGTTAAAAAAATTCCTTGAAAAGAATATCCTGCCAAAGGAAGCTGTTCAAAAATCAGTTTTACTTCAGAAGCTTATCCGGGACGAAAACAAAAATATAATTATTAAGGATGAAGATGGGGAATTGCATTTTAACAGTTCCTTCAGAAATATAACTGATTTAGAAAAAGCATTAAACAATTTAAAAAACAGTAATTATAAAAATCTTGTTAAAAATGAAATAGAATTAATTATTAATCTTTTTGAAGAAGTTTTTAATCATAAATTTTTCACAGGCCGTTCCGGCACTTTTTACGCATACGAAGGTCTGGGTTGTATTTACTGGCATATGGTATCGAAATTACTTCTTGCTTTGCAGGAAAATTATTACAAAGCAATAGATAATAATGAGCCGGCTGCAATAGTAGAAAAACTGAAATCTTTCTATTATAAGGTTAAAGTTGGACTAGGAATTAAAAAGAACCCGGACGAATATGGTGCATTTCCAATTGATCCATACTCGCATACACCGGGTGATGGTGGTGTTAAACAACCCGGTATGACAGGACAGGTGAAAGAAGATATTTTATCAAGATTTGGAGAACTTGGATTACGGATAAAAAATGGTGAAATACATTTTCAT